>CAZVFF010000347.1:0-2332 GCA_964626395.1 uncultured Iamiaceae bacterium
GGAGATCGACGAATGACCCCACCCCGTCCCGACAGTCGGAGCGGAATCGTCCCCGACGGGACGTTCCGCTCCGAATTTCGGAACATGACCGGAAGGACCGGACCGTGACCGCGTATCCCAGAGCCGAGTTGGACGAGATGGTCGAACGCTGGTTGCAGGCCAACCGTGACGCGGAGGCCGCCGGCGACTGGCGGCCGATGGCCGACATGTACACCGAAGACGCCACCTACGGGTGGAACTACGGCCCCGACGTCGACTTCATGGCGGTCGGCCGTGACGAGATCCGTGACATCGCCCTCGGCAACGAGATGGGTGGCCTCGACGGTTGGCAGTACCCGTACCAGGAGATCCTCATCGACGAGACCAAAGGTCACGTCGTGGGGTTCTGGAAACAGGTCGCCGACGCCGAACGTCCCGGTGGCGGCACCTACGAGGTCGCCGGCATCGGGGGCAGCTGGTTCCGGTACGCGGGCAACTTCCAGTGGTCCTGGCACCGCGACTGGTTCGACTTCGGCAACGCCGCCGAGTTGTTCCTCCAGATGCTCTCCGACGGCACCCTGTCCGAAGGGATGACCGCCCGCATGAACCGACCCCTGGGGCGGGGCACGCCGGGCCAGTACCCGATCTGGGAGGCCCCGGTTGGTATCTGGGAGGTGCCGTGAGCGACGCCGCGACGCCGTCCGTCGACGACGCACTCGGCGTACTCGGTGACCCGGCCGTCCTGCTGATCGACGGGAAGCTCACCGCCACCTCCGGTGGCGCCACGTTCGAGACGCAGAACCCGGCGACCGAGGAGATCCTGGGTGTCGCCGCTGACGGCACCGCTGCCGACATGGACGCCGCGATCGCCGCGGCCCGCCGGGCATTCGACACCGATGTCGAAGCCTGGACGACGGATCCGCACTTTCGTGCCCGGTGTCTCCGCCAGCTGCGGGACGCCGTGCAGTCCCATGCCGAGGAGTTCCGCGCCCTGACCATCGCCGAGGTCGGCGCACCCCGCTTCTTCACCACCGGCGCCCAGCTCGAAGCCCCCGTCGCGGACCTGGGCTGGTTCGCCGATCTGTGCGAGAACTGGGACGGCTGGCGGGTCGACCTGGGCGAGGCGTCCCCGATGGGGATCCGGTCACACCGCTGGGTGCTGCGCGAACCCGCCGGGGTGGTCGGGGCGATCACCCCCTGGAACTTCCCGCACCAGATCAACTTCGCCAAGCTCGGCCCCGCGTTGGCGGCCGGGTGCACCGTCGTGCTCAAACCGGCCCCCGACACCCCGTGGGCCGCGTCGCTCGTGGGCCGGATCATCGCGGAGGAAACCGACATCCCCGCCGGGGTCGTCAACATCGTGACCTCCACCGACCACGCGCTCGGCGCCCAGCTCGGCTCGGACCCCCGGGTCGACATCGTGTCGTTCACCGGGTCGACGGACACCGGACGCCGTGTGATGGCCGGCGCCGCGGAGAACCTCACCAAGGTCTTCCTGGAACTGGGCGGCAAATCCGCGTTCGTCGTCCTCGACGACGCGGACTTCGGTGCCGCCGCGTCGTTGGCGGCGTTCATGTCGGTCAGCCACGCCGGTCAGGGCTGTGCGATCACCACCCGACTGGTCGTGCCCCGCGCACACCACGACGAGATCGTCGAGATCGCCGCGGGCACCATGCAGGCATTGGGTAACGGTGACCCGACCGATGCGGGCACGATCTGTGGGCCGGTCATCTCGGCCCGTCAACGCGACCGCATCGAGGGCTACTTGTCCCTCGCCCGCGACGAGGGTGGCACCTTCGTCACCGGTGGGGGCCGCCCCGCCGACCGCGAGAAGGGGTACTGGATCGAACCGACGCTCATCACAGGCCTCGACAACTCGTCCAGGGTGGTGCGCGAGGAGATCTTCGGCCCGGTGTTGTGCGTGCTGCCCCACGACGGCGACGACGACGCCGTACGGATCGCCAACGACTCGCCCTACGGGCTGTCCGGCGCGGTCCAGTCGGGTGATTCGGAGCGCGCCTGGTCGGTCGCGAAGAAGATCCGCACCGGCACGCTCGGCATCAACGGCGGCGTCTGGTACTCGGGTGACGTGCCCTTCGGCGGCTACAAGCAGTCCGGCATCGGCCGGGAGATGGGCGAGGCCGGGTTCACCGAGTACCTCGAGACCAAAGCGATCGCGGAAGGGATCTGACACATGGGCAACGACAACCGTTTCGACGGGCGCGTCGCGATCGTCACCGGTTCGGCAGGTGGGATCGGCGAGGCGTACGCGCGGGGCCTGGCAGCCGAGGGCGCCAAGGTCGTCATCGCCGACATCGACGTCGAGGCCGCCGAAGCGGTCGCCGCGTCGATC
>CAZVFF010000348.1:0-2332 GCA_964626395.1 uncultured Iamiaceae bacterium
TTGAACTTGCCGACCCCGCCGAACGCGATCCGGTCGTAGATCTCGTTGATCTTGTGCAGGGTCGCCGACCGGTTCCCCGCGCACAGCAGGATCCCGTCGGTCGCTCCCAGCGCGACCAGGCTCCGGCCCCGTGCGATGCCCTTGCGGGCGTACTCGGCACGGTCCGCCATGACCTGTTCGGGTGAGACGTAGTACGGCATGTTCATGGTCAGTCGTCCTCCCCGGCCCGTTCGCCGTACTGGAGCACGAAGTTGTCACGCAACTGACGCACCCGTGGGGCGAGATCGTCGTCGGCGACCCGGTGGCATCCGGACTCGTCGACCCGGATCACGACCGGGTAGATGCCCCGGAGCACGTCCGCACCACCGGTCGCGGTGTCCGATCCGGCGGCGGTGAACAACGCACGCAACGCGAGGCTGACCGCGGCGTCCCCGTCGAGGGCCGCCGACCATTCCAGGCTCAGCACGGTCGTGGCGTGCATACTGCCCGACCCGGTCGCGGTGAACTCGTGTTCCTCGTAACGTCCGCCGGTCACGTCGTACTGGAACAGGCGACCGTGCCCGGCGTCCCGGTCGTAGCCGGCGAACAGCGGGACCACCGCCAGGCCCTGCATCGCCGCGGGCAGGTGGTTGCGCACCATGCGACCGAGCTGGTTGGCCTTGCCGTCGAGGCTCAGCAGGGTGCCTTCGACCTTCTCGTAGTGTTCCAGCTGCAACTGGAACAGCTGCACCATCTCCATGGCCGGACCGGCCGTGCCGGCGATGCCGACCACCGAGAAGTCGTCCGCGCTGAACACCTTCTCGATGCGACGGTGCGAGATGAGGTTGCCCGACGTGGCACGGCGGTCGCCGGCCATGAGCACCCCACCGGAGTAGCGCAACGCGACCACCGTCGTGCCGTGGGGTAGACCCTCGAGCCGGTCACCGAGCCCCGGCGGGACCGGGGCGGCGAGACCGACACGGGAGAGCAGACCGGCGAAATCGGGGCCGGGGTCGTCGCGGGGTCCGTACAGGGGGAGCGTCACGTCCTGTGAGGGTAGCGTCCCCGACGGTGTGTCCCGCGGGATCCGCTCACTCGCCGCCCTTCTGGACGTACGACTTGACGAACTCCTCGGCGTTCTCCTCGAGCACGTCGTCGATCTCGTCGAGCAGATCGTCCAGTTCGGACTTGATCTTCTCGCCGGATTCGGAACGCACCGGCGCCTCGGTGGGGGCCTCGGGCTCGGTTCGACTCGTCGGCTTGTGTCTGTGTTCTCGTTCGGCCACGGCAAGGACTCTTTCGTGCCGACGCCCGCCGGTCGACGGGCGTCCATCACGCCCCAACCTATCCCCGATTCGCCGCCGAGAGGTTCTCCACCAGTTCCCCGGCGGTTCGGCTCCGGGCGAACAGGTCCGCCGACTGGTCACGGGTCCCCCGACCCGGTTCGACCATCGGGACACGGCGCAGCGGCGGCGCCCCGACGTCGAACACGATCGAATCCCAGTTCGCGGACACGACCGCCGACCCGAAACGGGCCAGGGCGGTCCCCCGGAACCACGCCCGGGTGTCCGGCGGGGGTTCGGTCACCGCAGCGGCGACCTCGGCGTCGGTGGTGATCCGTCGCAACCCGGCCCGTGCCGCCAACGAACGGTCCGGTCGCAGGTCGTGGTACTGCAACGCGATCGCGCCGAGGCGCCGATCGGCCCAGTCCAGCCCGTGACGTTCCCGGTAGGCCGACAGGATCCGGTACTTCGCGACCCAGTCGAGACGGTCGGCGAGACCCATCGGGTCGGTTTCCAGGCCGTCGAGCACGGCACGCCACTCATCGAGGATCCGTGCCGCGACCGCGTCGCCCCCGACACATCCGGCTCCCCCGGCGGTGACGTAGCGTTCCGCGCACGCGAGCAGGTCGGCCTGGACCTGCAACGCGGTGGCGGACCGACCGTTGGTGAACGGCAACGGTTCGGACAGATCCAGGTCGTGGGACACCGCCCGCATCGCCCGCACCGGCGCGACGAAACGCACGTCTGGCAGGGCGACACCGTCCTCGACCATGGCGAGCACCAGCGCGGTGGTCCCGACCTTGAGGAAGGTGGCGGTCTCCGAGAGGTTCGCGTCCCCGCAGATGACATGCAGCCGCCGGTACTTTGCCGGGTTCGCGTGCGGTTCGTCCCTGGTTTTGATGATCGGCCGGTTAAGGGTGGTCTCGAGCCCGACCTCGGCTTCGAAGAAGTCGGCCCGTTGGGTCAGCTGGTAGTCGACATGCACTCCGGCGAGTTCGCTGCCGAGTGTGCCCGATCCGGTGAAGATCTGCCGGGTGACGAAGTGCAGGGTGGCGTGGTCGACGATCCGG
>CAZVFF010000349.1:0-2299 GCA_964626395.1 uncultured Iamiaceae bacterium
AGCGCTGGGCCGGGCCGACGGCCCGCAACGGGCGGTGCTGGCCACGGTCGGATCCGAAGGACTCGACATCGCGGCGATCCAACAGATCCTGATCGATGTCGGCGCACGTCGAGCCGTCGAGGAACGGGTCGACGCGTTGGCCGCCGAGGCGATCGGCCGGCTGGCCGACGGGCCGCTGGACACCGGCGTCGTCGACGCCCTCACCGAGATGGCCTGGTACGTGGCGCACCGCGACGCCTGAAGGCCTCCCCGGTCGACGGTGCGGGGCTGCGACCCGACCGGTTCAATCAGCCGCGTAGTCGGCGAGCGCCTCGGCCACCGTCGAGACCCGCACCCCGGGCAACCCTTCCAGCGCGGCCATCCAGGGCGGACGGACCCGCCCGGCGAGTGCGACCGGTTCACCGAGTGGCGAGTACCGCACGGCCTGGCGCAGGTAGTCGACCGCGTAGTCGGGGGGCCGCACGTCGGTGGTCAACTCGGCCAACGCGAACGGGTCCGGGGTGACCTCGGCCGGTTCGACCGCCGTGATGCGCGGTGCGCTCGGCCCGATCCCGCCGCCCACGATGCCCGGCCCGTCGGTCAACACCGACCCGTGCACCAACGACGGCCGTCCCCCCTGGATCAGCAGCGCCACGTACGCGCCCAGGCCCCGACCGACCACGGTCACCGGGCCCAGGTGCGCCAACGCGGCATCGACGTCGGCCATGAGGATCTCGGCGGTGTACCCGCCCCCGCGGGGCATGTCGGATCGGCCGTGGCCGGTGAAGTCCAGACCCCACACCTCACCGTCCCAGCCGTCGGTGGCGTGTGGCGGCCGCGCCGGCGTGCGTTCACCCAACCCGTGCAACAACAACAGCGGTCGCACGTCGGGGTTCCGCGCCGCACGGAGTCGGTACAGCGCGAGGCGCATCCGGTTGTGGCGGAGCCACACGGTGGGTTCGCCGGCCGGGGCGAGCGCCGGGTGGGTGCCGGCCTCGCCGACCACGTCGTCGGCGATCCGCACCAGCGACGGGTCGACCGGGTCGACCTGGATGTCGAACACGACGGGGCCGGGTTTGTGGCGGCGACGTTCGGTCGTGTCGCCGGTCGCGGTGTCGTCGGCGGTCACGGCAGGAAGTCCAGGACCATCTCGGCGACCAGTTCGGGTTGTTCGACGTGCACGAAGTGCCCGACCCCCTCCAGTGACACGAACCGGGCGTCCTCGGGCAGGTTCGGCACGACGTCTTCGGGCAGGGTCCCCCACCCCATGACCTCGACGGCGAGACCCAGGATGCCCAGCACCGGCATGCCCAGCCCGGGCAGGCGCATCATCGACCATTCCGGCTGCCACGGTCCGACCCCACCCATCCGCATCGACGGGTCGATCTTCCACCGCCACCCGTCGTCGGATTCGAACGCCCCGATCGGCACCAGGTAGCGCAACCAGTCCAGGTCCAGGCGGGGGTTCATGCGCTGGCGACGGCGGGCCAACTCGTCGACGGTGCCGGGGCGTCGCACCGCGTCGGCGGTCGTGCGCCGGTGGTCCAGCCAGTTGGTCACGGCATCGGCCCGCAGCGAGGTGCGGTCCCGTTCGGACACGTCCGGCCAACTGCGGCTGGAGGGCAGGCCGTCGATGTTGATCAGGTGGCTGACCCGGTGCGGCAGGGCGTCGGCCACGTTCAACAACAGTCCCCCACCCTTGGAGTGACCGAGCACCGGGATCGGATCGGGACCCAGCCAGTCCAACACGGCGAGCGCGTCACGCTGGTCGGCTTCCCAGCCGTACAGGTCCGCGTGGTCCGAGTCGCCGTGACCGCGTTGGTCCCAACACACCACCCGCCATCCGGCATCGGCGATGAGCGGCGCGAACGTGTCGTAGGTGCCGGCGAAGTCGAAGCCGCCGTGCGCGAACAGGATCGGCGGGTCACCCGGATCACCCCATTCCCACACGGCCAGGCCCACGCCCCACGAGTCCACCTTCGTGCACCGATCGGGGCGTCGTCTGGAGTGTGTCTCGGCCACACCGAGCACCCTAAATCTCCGTACGCCGTCGACCACCAACGAGGCCCGCTCCGGCCGGACGATGCGCGGTCGGTAACATCCCTGCCCTGGTGACCATCGACACCGACTCACCGTCGAACAACACGCCACCGGGGGCCGAACCCACGGGATCCGTCTCGGACACCCGGCGACGCATGGGCGCCCACCGTCAGCTCATCACCGGCTCGGCGGTGCTGGTCGTCGGCGCCCCCGTGCAGGCGCGCGGCGGCGCGGTGTTCTGGCTGTTAGCAGCGAACGTAGACCCCACGTCGGGGGTGGG
>CAZVFF010000350.1:0-1140 GCA_964626395.1 uncultured Iamiaceae bacterium
CCTGCGACCGGCCGATTAGAAGTCGGCTGCTCTATCCGGACTGAGCTACGAGGGCGGGGTCGGCCACGGGCAGCCGCCGCGGCGACGCGGCCCGCACCCGGGCCGTGCCATGTTACGTGGACACGAACGCCCCGGCCCGGTCACCACGCGAGCGACCGGACCGGGGCGTTCCCGATTCGAGGAGCGTCAGCCGGTGTAGGACGGGTTGCCGGCGACCGGGGTGGCCGGACGTGCCGTGCCGTCGGGGCCGGGGGCGACCGTCGTCGTCGTGGTCTCGTCCGGTTCGACCGGGGTCGGCTCGTCGTCGCATTCGCCGGTCGGGGTGATCGTCACCGCGCCGTCGCCCACGTTGATCCCGGCCTCGGTGGAGTCACCCAGGCTGGAACCACCACCGCCGGGGGTGTCGAGCCAGTCCAGGCCGACCGAACCGCCCCCACCGCCGTAGAGGCCACCGCCACCACCGCCACCGCCGTAACCCCACCGGGCGTGGGTGGAACCGTCTCCCCCGGCCCCGAGCGTGCCGTCGCCACCATCGGCAGTGGCCCCGCCGGGATCTCCGACGTAGTACCCGCCGGTGCCACCCTGTCCACCGGCGGTGTCGGTCCCGGCACCGCCTCCGGTGGCGGGCACGTAACCCTCGTCACCCGGTTCGTCGGTGCCGGCGGTCGCCGGGTTCCCGCCGACCCCGGGCACGCCGTAGGGCGCGTCGTTCACGTCGGTGAAGGTGCCCACACCGCCGCCGCCACCACCCACGACCACCCGGTCTTCGAGGTCGGTGCCGCCCCGACGCACATCGGAGGCACCGCCGCCACCACCGGCGCCGGACCCCGAGGACTCCGTCTGCGGGTCTTCGGCCAGACCGCCACCGGCACCGCCACCGTTCCAACCTCCGGCGCCACCACCGTCGGCAGCGGTCCCCTCGCCACCCTGGCCACCGACGTTCACCTGCAGCGTCTCACCCGGGGTCACCGTGACCACCGCGGTCGCGACACCACCCGCGCCACCGGGCATCGGGTTGCCGTCGCCCTCGTCGCCGCTCCGGTAGTCGCTCATGCCGCCCTGCGCGCCGGCAGCGACGATCTCGACCTCGCAGACGCCGTCGGCCACCACGTAGGACTGTGCCTCGCCGGTGAAACCGAA
>CAZVFF010000350.1:1240-2299 GCA_964626395.1 uncultured Iamiaceae bacterium
GACGTGTCGTTCAGAACACGCCGGGTTCGCGGAACATCAGGCTCACCCGCGGTCCGGCGTGCGCCATCGCGGGCACGGCGTGGTCGAAGGTGCGCTGGCACGTCCCGCCCATCACCAGCAGGTCACCGTGGGCAGGGCTGAACCGCAACGAACGCGCACCGCCGCGGGGGCGGACCAGGAACCGGCGCGGTGACCCCAACGACACGATCGCCACGACGGTCTCGTCGCGTTGCAGGCCGGCGGTGTCGCCGTGCCAGGCCACCGAATCCGAACCGTCCCGGTAGAAGTTGGCGCTGACCGCTGAAAGGTCCATCCCGTAGAAACCGCCCAGCGCGGCGGCCATCGCCGGGACCGGCTCGGGCGGGTCGGCCCAACCCCGGGTGGACAGGCGCGGCTCGTCGACCCGACGGTCCCACATGATGCGTGAATGCGACCGCCAGGGCGCGGCGTCCACCACGGTCCGGAACACCTCGTCGGCGCCACCCAACCAGCCGGGTACCTCGTCGACCCAGGCGCCCCGACCCAGGTCGTGACGAACCCGGCCGGACAGGTCGGGATCCACCGAGGTGGGCGAACACGCCAACAACGACGCCTGGAACATGGAGATCCACCGTAGCAGTGCACCCGAACATCCGTTCGGACCACGCCCGGCGCGGTCCACGTTCCGGGCGGCGGATCACCGGCGTTGCCGCCGTCAGGTCGCGGGTGGCGCTGGTCCGGGATCGTCCGGATCGGTGTGTGCGGTGACCGCGGCACGGTGACGACGGTCCCCCTCGTCCCCCGCGGGTCGGTGGTCCAGATCCGCCAGGTTCCGGTCGTGGCCGAACAGCACGACCGTGTCGTCGGTGCCCAGTTCCACATCGTCGATCGGCGCGGGTCGGAACGGTCGATCGAAGCCCCCGATGCCCAGGTCGTCCGGAGTCATGTCGAAGATCTCGGTGAGCATGCTCGCATAGTGGTCGCGCGGATTGACGTGTCCGTTCTCCCAACGCGACACCTGCGTCTTCAGGCTTCCCCTCGACGGCATGGGGATACCCCGCGCCGCACCGGATCTCTGCA
>CAZVFF010000351.1:0-2299 GCA_964626395.1 uncultured Iamiaceae bacterium
GGGTCTGGCCGTGAGGTAGAGCTTGAGGGTCGCGTCCGGGAACACGACGGTACCGATATCGCGCCCCTCGAGGACCCCACCGCCCCGCGCGGCCACCCAGGCCCGCTGTCGGGCCACCAGTTCGGCACGGACCCCCGGGACACGGGCCACCGCCGACACCGCGTCGGTCACCTCGGCCGTCCGGATCGCGATGGTCACATCACGACCGTCCAGGCGTACCGCGGTGCCGTCCAGATCCAGTTCGATCGATTCGGCGATGCGCGCCACCGCGTCGGCATCGGACGGATCGACCCCGCGGTCCAACGCGGCGACGGTCACGGCGCGGTACATCGCACCGGTGTCCAGGTATTCGGTGCCCAGTCGCGCCGCGAGTGCCCTGGCGATGGTGGATTTTCCCGACCCCGCGGGTCCGTCGATCGCGATCACCTGCATCGGGGGCATCCTAGTTGTGATGACGATCGCCCCCCACGGGCCCCGATGTCAACGGCGCAGCGCCTCGAGATCGGTGAAGAATCCCGGATAGGTCTTCGCCACGACGTCCGGGTCGGCGATCACCACACCCGGCACGCGCAGTCCGATGAGTGAGAAACTCATCGCCATGCGGTGGTCCCCGTAGGTGGCGACCGTCGCCGGGGCCACCTCGCCACCACGGATGACGAACCCGTCGTCGGTCTCGGACGCCTCGACCCCCAATCGGCGTAGTTCGGTGACCACCGCGGTGATCCGGTCGGTCTCGTGACCACGGACCACCTCGATGCCACGCACCCGGGTCTCCCCCGGGGCGAACACCGCGACCGCGGCCAGGGTCTGCGCGGTGTCCGGGTGTGCCGAAAGGTCCACGTCGATCGCCCGGAGCGGGCCGGTCCGCGACACCTCGAGATGATCGGCGCCGTCGGTGATGTCCGCCCCCATCCGTTCGAGCACGTCGAGGAAGCCGACATCGCCCTGCACCGATGACCGTGACAGCCCGTCGATACGGACCCGCCCCCCGGTGATGACCGCGGCGGCGAGGAAGTACGACGCGGCGGTCGCGTCGGGTTCGATCACGAACTCGCGCCCGGACAGCCCGCCTTGGGCCACCGCGAACACGCCCGGGGTGACCTCGTCGACGACACCACCGAAGCCACGCAGCACCGCCATGGTGAGATCGACGAACGGACGCGCGACCTCACGGCCCCGGGTGGCGATCCGCAGCCCACCGGGGAAGGTGGGGCCCGCCAACACGAGTGCCGACAGGTACTGGCTGGTGCGCGAGACGTCGAGGGACACCGGCCCACCCCGATGGTCCGAACCGTCCACCCGCACCGGAAGGTGCCCGGGTTCGGCCCCCGACTCGACCCGGACACCGAGTTCGACCAACGCGTCCAGGAGCGCACCCATCGGGCGCCCACGCAACTGGTCGGATCCGTCGACGACGACGGGCAGCCCCCTCGTGGCGGCCACCGGGAGCAGGAACCGGGCGGTCGTGCCCGACAGACGGCAGTCCACCCGGACGTCCGGTCCCGGTTCGAGCGGCCCGGCGACCCGCATCGCCACCGGATCGAGCGGATCGATCCGTGCGCCCAGATCCCTCAACGCTCCCACCATCGCCTCGGTGTCGTCGGCGACCAGGGCGCCGCGCAGCACCGAGGGACCCTCGGCCAGCGTGGCCAACAGCAACGCCCGGTTCGTGATCGACTTCGATCCCGGTGGGGTGACGGTCGCCGCCGGGGGGCGTGTCAAGGGCACGATCGGCAACGTCGGAACGGTCACGTCTCGCCCTCACCCGCCAGGAACGCACGGAACCCGGCTTCGGTGAGGCCGTCACGGAGCCGGACCGCGTCGGATTCCGCGACCTGCAATTCGAGGATGCCGCCGACCGCCTCGGCGACGTCGACGGTCTTCACCGAGGCCAGGTTCACCCCGAGGTCGGTCGCGAGCGTCGCGACCGACGCGATCGAACCGGGCTGGTCGGCGATCAGTACCCGCACCTCGCGATGGGCGATCTCCTTCGCCGGCACGGTCGGCAGATTCCGACGGGTCTGTTGCGCTGCCGACAAGGCGTCGCGGAGTCCCGAACCGTCCCGTTCGGCGACCACCCGACGGAACGTACCCAGTTCCTCCATCAGCCGATCGAGCGTGTCGAGGATCGCATCCCGGTTCTCGGCACACACCGCCGGCCAGATGTCGGGGCTCCCCGCCGCGATCCGGGTCATGTCGCGGAAACCGCCGGCGGCCAGGCGCAGCAGCGCCGCGTGTTCATCGGACCGGTTGCGGGCGACCCGCACCAGGGCCGCCGCGGTCAGGTGCGGGACGTGGG
>CAZVFF010000352.1:0-2293 GCA_964626395.1 uncultured Iamiaceae bacterium
ACCAACGGGGGCAAACACGCCATCACCGACGTCGTCAACGCGCTGATCGACCCGGGCGACGAGGTGCTGCTCCCGGCCCCGTACTGGACGACCTACCCCGAACCGGTCCGCTTCGCCGGTGGTGTGGTCGTCGAGTTGCCGACCACGGCAGGAGCCGAATTCAAGGTCACGGTCGACCAGCTGGAGGCGGCCCGCACCGACCGCACCAAGTTGCTGGTCTTCGTTTCGCCGTCGAACCCGACCGGCATGGTGTACTCGCCCGACGAGGTGGTCGCGATCGGTCGTTGGGCCGCGGAACACGGCATCTGGATACTCACCGACGAGATCTACGAACACCTGGTGTACGGGGACCACACCTTCACATCGATCGCCACGGCGGTCCCCGAACTCGCGGACCGGGTCGTGATCGTCAACGGCGTCGCCAAGACGTACTCGATGACCGGTTGGCGGGTCGGTTGGGTCATCGGCCCCGCCGACGTCGTGAAAGCCGCTTCGAACCTGCAGTCCCACCAGACCTCGAACGTCGCGAACGTCTCCCAACGTGCGGCCGTCGCCGCCGTTTCGGGTCCGCTGGACGCCGTGGCCGAGATGCGGGCCGCGTTCGACCGCCGGGGACGCAGGATGGTCGAGCTGTTGCGCGGGATCGACGGGGTCGAAGTGCTCGACCCCCAGGGGGCGTTCTACGCGTTCCCCGACTTCCGTGGCGTGTTGGGGCGCACGATCGCCGGGAAGAGGATCGAATCCACGCTGGATCTGGCCGCGGTCGTCCTCGACGAGGTCAAGGTCGCGATCGTTCCCGGTGAGGCGTTCGCCGCCCCCGGGTTCGCCCGCCTGTCGACCGCACTGGGCGACGACGACCTGGTCGAAGGTGTGACCCGCATCGCCGCCCTGTTGAACGGGGCCTGAGCCGTGACACGGAGCAGCCGGGTCTGGCCGTCACCGATCACCGCGGCGTCGGTGTCGACCGGTTCGACACGACCCGCCGAGGTCCGCTTCAGCGGTGATTCGGTCTTCTGGTCGGAACGCCGACCCGCCGAAGGTGGACGGGTGCAACTGGTCCGTCTGGATCCCGATGTGGGGCCGGTCGACGTACTGGGCAGCGGCGTCTCGGCCCGCACCCGGGTCCACGAATACGGCGGCGGGGCGTGGGACGTGCGGGGCCGTCTCGTGGCGTACTGCAACGACGCGGCCGATGGACGGGTCGAGGTGTTCACACGGTCCCAGGGCGGCGAACCCCGTCCGGTCGTGCTGTCGCCGTCCGCTCCCGATGGGGCCGGACCGTACGCGACGCGGTTCGCGGACCTGTGCATCGACGTGGTGGGTGAACGGGTGTTCGCGGTGCGTGAACGCCACACCGTCGACGGGGTCGTGAACGACCTGGTCGCCCTGCCCGCGAACGGCACCGCCGCCGAGGATCCGGGCGCGGTGGTCATCTGCTCGCAGGGGTGGGACTTCTACGGGCAACTGTCGCTCAGCCCGGACGCCCGACGGCTCGCGTTCATCCGCTGGATGCTCCCCGACATGCCCTGGGACGCCACCGAAGCGGTCGTGTTGGACCTCGCCACCGGCGAGGAGACCGTCGTCGCCGGTGGCCCGGGTGAGTCGGTCGTGGAACCCAACTGGGCGCCGGACGGGACGTTGATCGTCTGCTCGGACCGGACCGGGTGGTGGAACCCGTACCGGTGGGACCCCGAGCGTCCCGACGCTCCGCTCGACGCCGTCGCCCCGGTGGCCGCCGAGATCGGGGGACCGATGTGGGTGTTCGGCAACCGGTCGTTGGCATGGCTCGCCGATGACCGGATCGTCGCCGCGGCGAGCTCCGACGGCACCGATGCGCTCGTCGTGTGCCCCGGTGACGGCACCCCACCGGTCACCCTCGACACCGCGTTCACCCACATCGCCCAGGTCGTCACCGGCCCGGACGGTTCCGTCCTCGTCGTCGGCGCGAGCGGCACCGACGCGCTCGACGTCTGGCGGGTCACGCTGTTCGGCGATGCCGTCTCGACGACCCGGCTGCGACCCGATCCCGTGGCCGGGGTCGGTCCCGAGTGGGTGGCACGTCCCGAGACGATCGAAGTTCCCTTGGCCGAGGGCGGGGTGACCCGCGCGGTGCTGTACCGACCTCGCAATCCCGATGTGGCCGCCGACGACGGGCTCCCGCCGCTGCTCGTGTTCGGTCACGGCGGGCCCACCGGTGCGGCGCGGGTGATGTTCACCCCGGGAATCCAGTACTGGACGTCACGTGGTTTCCTGGTCGCGGATGTGAACTACCGCGGGTCCACGGGATTCGGGC
>CAZVFF010000353.1:0-2274 GCA_964626395.1 uncultured Iamiaceae bacterium
GGCTACAACCTGCTCGCCGTGCCCCTGGCGGCCGGTATCCTCGCCCCGATCGGTTTCACACTGCCCATGGCGGTGGGCGCGATCCTCATGTCGCTGTCGACCGTCGTGGTCGCCGCGAACGCGCAACTGCTGCGCCGCCTCGACCTCACCCCCGGAGCCGTCACCGCACCTCCCGCCGGTGACCGGAAGGAAGAACCCGTCCATGCCCACTGACACCGAGACCCACCACCACGGCTACATCGACGACAAGCAGCGCTACCTCGCCCGCATGCGACGCATCGAAGGCCAGGCCCGTGGCATCGCCCGGATGATCGACGACGAGAAGTACTGCATCGACATCCTCACCCAGATCAGCGCGCTCACCCGCGCCCTGCAGGGTGTCGCGACCGGCCTGCTGGACGACCACCTGCGTCACTGCGTGCTCGACGCGGCCCGCTCCGACGACGGTGACGCCGAGACGAAGTTGCGTGAAGCGAGTGAGGCGATCAACCGGCTGATCCGGTCCTGACCGTCGGGTCCCGAGGCCGTTGACGGCGACACGCTCGCGGTCCCGCAACACGCCGACGGGCGGTCCCGCCTCCGGACCGTGACCGCCCGGCGGGAATGAATCGGTCCGTTCCCCGGTTTTCCAGAGCGAGATGGAACCGCGGATCGACGTCGACGCGACGCGGCCGCGTGACCGGGGACTCGTCGTCGTCCTCACCGGCGCGGCGTTCCTGATCTTCTTCCAGGCGTTCATGATCGCACCGATCCTGCCGCGCCTCGCCGAGGTGTTCGACACCTCCACCGGCACCGTCGGCCTGGCGATCCCCGCGTACCTGATCCCGTACGGCGTGACCAGCCTGGTGTGGGGGCCGGTGACCGACCGGATCGGCCGCCGACCGGTGATCCTGGGATGCCTGGTGGCGTTCGCCGTGGTCACGGCCGGAACCGCGACGGCCACGGGTCCCGGCGGGTTCGTCGCCTGGCGGGTCGCCGCCGGGGTCGTCGCCTCCGGGGTGATCCCGGTCAGTGTGGCCCTGGTTGCCGACGTCGTGCCCTACGGACAGCGGGGACAGGCCCTCGGATGGGTCTTCGGTGGTATGGCCGGCGGCATGGCCGTGGGTTCCACCGCAGGAGCGTTGCTGGAACCGGTCGTGGGGTGGCGGGGGTTGTTCATCGTCGTGGGGGTTGCCGCGGCGGGTGCGGCAGGCGTCGTGGTCCGGCGTGTTCCGCACCGCGCCCGACACGGCGACCCGATCGGTGTGCGTGAGGTGTTCGCGATCTACGGTCGCCTGCTCGTACACGGCCGGGCGAGACGGACCTACGCCTACATCGCGATCAACGCGATCATCCAGTCGGGGATCTACGCCTGGCTCGGGGTCTACCTGCACGAACGGTTCGAGCTGGGTCCGATCGGGATCGGCCTGGCCCTGCTCGGCTACGGCGTCCCCGGATTCCTGTTCGGACCCGCGGTCGGCCGTGCCGCGGATCGTTCGGGCAGGGCCCGGCTCGTGCCGGTGGGCATCGCGCTCGGTGGGGTCGCCGCGTTGTCGCTGGCCGCGCCGGTGCCGCTGGTGGTCGCGGCCGTGGTGATCGCGATCCTGTCGTTGGGCTACGACCTGACCCAACCGTTGCTCGCCGGAATCGTCACCGACCTCCCCGCCCCGGCCGGGCAGGCGGTCGCGCTCATGGCGGTGATCCTGTTCACCGGGTTCGGACTCGGTTCCCTGGTGTTCCAGGCGGTGCTCGCCACGGGTTTCACCACTGCATTGGCCATCTTCGGGGTCGGTGCGCTCGTCGCTGCACTGATCGCGGTCGGACTGTTCGCTGATGAACGACCCGACCGGCGAACCGCTGGTGGCGCCTGAACCGCGTTCGCGGCACCGGCGGGCGCGCAGACCCGGAACGCGGTCAGTCGGTCGTTCCCGTCGGGCTCAGCGCTGGTAGACGTCGGGGATGCCATCCGCGTCCGCGTCGACGGCATCGGCGAGCGCGATCTGGCGGTCCCGCCGGTTCCGTGCGGTGAGCACGACCGACGCGACCGCTGCGGCGAGGACGGATGCGACCAGGATCGCGACCTTGGCGTGGTCGTGCAGCAGTTCGGCCGTCGGGAAGCTCAACTCGGTGATCAACAGCGACACAACGTCGCCAGGACACCACCAACCTGCTGTTGATCATGGGAAGGGGACGGGAACGCGCACGGGGTCGCACCCCGCAACCCAAGGCACCACGACGACAGCCAGCACCACGACGACGTCCGGGTTCGCCCCGGCGACCGCCTCGGCGAGCGCG
>CAZVFF010000354.1:0-2270 GCA_964626395.1 uncultured Iamiaceae bacterium
GCGGTCGACGGTGGTGGACGTTCCAGGCTCCGTGCCGCCGTCGCGGTGATCCTGTCCGCGATCCTGCTGGTGGTCACCGGCGGTCTGGCCGACGCCGGGGCCGACGACCCGCCCCCGACCACCACCGGAGCGGATTCCCCGACGACGATCGTCGACGACGCTGACGACCCGGGTTCCTCGACCAGCCTGACCGGCGGGGTCACCACCACGACCCGACCCGGCGCGACGACCACCACGATCGGGCCCGGCGCATTCGGACCTCCCACCACCGACCCGGACGCGCCCCCCGAACCGCCCATGGCCGACCCCTCACCGGAGGTGCGGATCCTGTTGGGCCAGTTGTTGGACCAGTCCCACGAACAGCTCGTGGCACGCGAGCACGAGGTGGTCGCCACCGAACAGGTCGACGTCGACCGGTACGTCGACGCCGAAACGGCCGCCGGGGAACGACTGGCCGGATCCCGGACGGCCCTGGACGCGGTCACCGAACGACTCGCCGGGATCGAAGCGGCACTGAAGGCCGACGCATTGGCGCGTTACATGGATCCGGGGATCACCGGCCTGGAGTTGCTGGTCGATACCGAGGACGACGCCGGAACGACCCGGGCGACCCTGATCCGGGTCACCACCGACCTGCACCTGGAGTACCGGGGGAGCGCGCTCGTCGAAGCCGACCGTCTGCGCAGCGAGATCGCCGAGCGCCGCGAGGGTCTGGACGCGGCACGATCGGCGACGGGCGCGGCCCGCAAACGCGCGGACGATGCACGGGAGCGGGCACGCGAACAGGCCGAGGCGATCGAGAACGAGAAACGGTTCATCGACGAGGTCAACCGGGCGATCGAAACCGAAAGGGTCGCGGCACGCACCGAGACCATCGGCGCGTCCGGCGATGGCTGGTCCCTGCCGATCGCGGGACGCAGTGTGTTCACCGCCGAGGAACTCGCGAAGTGGTTCAACCAGCGGGGGTTCCCCTCACGGGCCCAGGCACCGGTGGAGGACCTGGCCCGGTACTACATCGAAGAGGGCGAGGACCAGGGCATCCGTGGTGACATGGCCTTCGCCCAGTCGATCCTGGAGACCGGGTCCTTCACCAACCGCGACACCGTCCGGTTGAACAACTTCGCCGGGATCGGCCACTGCGACACCTGCCCGCAGGGGTTCGCGTTCGCCACACCCCAGCTCGGGGTGCGGGCCCAGATGCAGCTGCTCGCCGACTACACCGAACGGGGGGTCGAGCTGGCCCATCCGATCGTCGACCGGCGCCTGCGCGGACCGTCGGGGTGCTGCCGGACGTGGTGGCAGCTGACCCACATCTGGGCCACCGCGGGGAACTACGGACCCAAGATGATGGCGATCTACCGCGAGATGCTGCACTGGCTGGTGCTCGAACGTGGCATGACCCCGGCGGTGTCGGCCCGCTGACCCGGACCCCGTCGATCGTCCGACCCCACCCCGGCCCGGAGGGACCGGACGACCGACCGGTTCGTGTGGAGCGCCGACCGGTCCGATGGGGTATACTCGCATCCAGAGCCGATTTGCACCAGGGATCCCGGAGCAGAGGCGTGGGCACAGCCCACGCCTTTCGTTTCGTTCGGGGGTCCCACCGACCGACGAGGAGGTGACCCGTGACCAAGGACATCGCGAACGAGCTACGGACATGGGGCGCGCCCGTGTTCGACGAGTTGGGTCTTTCGATCTACGACATCGAGATGACGTCGGGTCGGCTGGTGGTCATGGTCGACAAGGACGGTGGCGTCGACCTGGACGAGATCGCCCGGTGCACCCGCGGGTTGTCCGCCGTTCTCGACGAACACGACCCGATCGAGGGTCGCTACACCCTCGAGGTGTCGTCGCCGGGGCTGGAACGTCGCCTGCGGACCGTGCAACACCGGCGGGCCGCGGTCGGTGAGACCGTCAAGTGCAAGGCCCGGGCCGCGGACGGCCACGTCTACCGCGTCGAGGGTGTCCTCGACCGCGTCGACGACACCGACATGGTCGTCCGAACCGCGGACGGCCCGGTCGTGGTGCCCCACGACGAGGTCACCTCGGCCCGAACCGTGTTCGTCTGGCCCGCCACCGACGCCCCGAAGCGCAAGAAGGGGCGTTCGGGTCCGGACCGTTCTCCACAAGTGAGGAATCCCACGTCATGACTCCCGGAAACACCGAGATGATGGAAGCGCTCCAGGCGCTGGCGACCGAACGCGGCATGTCGGCCGACGTGCTGCTGGGCGCGTTGGCCGACGCGTTGGAGACCGCCTACAAGAAGGGTC
>CAZVFF010000355.1:0-2254 GCA_964626395.1 uncultured Iamiaceae bacterium
CGACGACGAGGCCGATCGGTCGGTGATCCTGGCCTTGGCGGCCGCGTCGGCGGGCGTGCGACGCAGCCACGTGTGCCTGGAACTCGACTCGGTCGGCGAGGTGCTGGCCGACCCCTCCCCCGACAACGCGGACACCGCGCGTCCACCGCCGTGGCCCGAGGCGGCCCGTTGGCTGGCGGCCCTCGACGGGCACCGACTGGTCGCCACGGTCGATGGCACCTCGCCGGGTCACGACGTCGGACCGGTTCCGTTGGTCATCGATCGGGGACGGCTCTACCTGCAACGCCTCCACCACGACGAGACGGTCGTGCGTGACCAACTGCTCCGCCGCGCCGCGGTGACCGTCGAGCCGCCGATCGGCACCGTCGACGGGATCCTCGACGAGGTGTTCGCCGCGGGTCCGGAACCGAGTGACTCCCAACGTGACGCCTGCCGTGTCGCGCTCACCACCCGATTCTCGGTGATCGCGGGTGGGCCGGGCACGGGCAAGACCTGGACGGTCGCCCGGGTGCTCGCCGGATTGGGACGCCTGGATCCCGATCTGGACGCCGCGCGGGTCGCGTTGTGTGCCCCGACCGGCAAGGCCGCCGCCCGGATGTCCGAAGCGTTGGGAGACGCCACAGCGGGCATCGACTTCGGCGACACCGGTCTGGGCGCCGCGACCGCGTCGACGATCCACTCGCTGATCGGGATGTCGCCGGGCCGGGCCCCCCGGCACGACGCCGCGAATCCGTTGCCCCACACGGTGGTCGTCGTCGACGAGACCTCGATGCTCTCGCTGTCGGACATGGCCCGGCTGGTCGAGGCGGTCCGTCCCGACGCGCGGCTGGTGCTGCTGGGCGACCCGAACCAGCTGGCGAGCGTCGAGGCCGGGACGGTGTTGCGTGACATCGTCGACTCGGCCCGCGAACCCGGAGACCACACCCCGCTGTCGTCGACGAGTTCGTCCTCCCGAGCGCCACTGCACGGCAGGATCGTCGAACTCGACCGGGGTCACCGGTTCAACGCGGAGATCGGTGCCCTGGCCGACGCGATCCGCGAAGGCGACACGGCGCGTGCAACCGGCCTGCTCTCCGGACCAGGCGACACACTGCGACGCGTGGACCCGAACGATCATCGAGCGGTCTCCGGCGTGGTCGACGCGGTCGGTGACTCGGCACGACAGGTGCTCACCCGTGCACGCAACGGCGACGCGGCCGGGGCGCTGGCTGCATCGGTTCGACACAAGATCCTCACCGCGACCCGGCAGGGGCCGATGAGTCGGGCCGACTGGGACCGACGGATCACCGGCGATCTGCGGTCCCACGGGTTCCCGATCGGCAACGGCGACGTTTGGTACGCCGGGCGTCCGGTCCTGGTCACCGTGAACGACTACATCAACGACGTCCGCAACGGCGACACCGGGGTGACCGTCGACGACGACGGCGACCTGCGGGTCGCGTTCGCCCACGGCGATGACGTCCGCCACCTGTCGACCGCGCAACTCGCCGCGGTGCAGACCTGGTGGGCGATGACGATCCACAAGAGCCAGGGATCCGAGTTCGACCACGTCGTGGTGTCGGTCCCCAGCCGATCCTCACGGATCCTGACCCGCGAGCTGCTGTACACCGCGGTCACGCGCGCGCGGCGGACGGTGACGATCGTGGCGACGGGCGACGTGCTACGCGACGCGATCGACACCCCGGTGGTGCGGACGTCCGGATTGCGTGACCGACTCGGGGCGGGCGGCCGAGGCGCGCCGGGCCCGACCCCGTGACCGTGGCCGGATCCGGCCACGGCCACGGGCGTCACACGTAGGTGACGGGCATCTCCTTGATCCCGTTCAACCAACCCGACCGCAGCCGCCGTTGCGGGCCGGCCGAGGCGATGTTCGGCAGATGGTCGGCGATCGCGTCGAACATGACCCGGATTTCCAGCTTGGCCAGGTGCGACCCCGGACAGAAGTGACGACCCCCGCCACCGAAACCCGCGTGCGGGTTCGGGTCACGCCACGGGTCGAACTGCTCGGGGGCGTCGAACACCGACTCGTCGTAGTTCGCTGAGCCGTACAGCATCGCGACCCGCTGGCCCTCGTCGATCTTCTGCCCGGCGATCTCGGTGTCGGCCAGCGCGGTGCGCTGGAACATCTGCACCGGCGTGCCGTAACGCACGACCTCCTCGGGCATGGTGGCGGGACGCTCGGCCTTGTAGCGCTCCCACAGCTCGGGGTTGTCGAAGAAGCCCTGCATGCCGTGGCTGATCGCGTTGCGGGTGG
>CAZVFF010000356.1:0-2237 GCA_964626395.1 uncultured Iamiaceae bacterium
GAAGCTGGCGACGTCAGCGTCGGTCTGTTTGAAGCGTGCGTGTTCGGCGCTGGCCAGGGTCAGGTCTGCGACCACGTGCAGGCTGTGCCCGCCACCGGCGGCCCACCCGGGGACCACGGCGATCACCACCTTGCCCATGAACCGGATCATCCGTTGGACCTCGAGGATGTGCAGGCGCCCGGCGCGCCCCGGGTCGATGCTCGCCGCGTCGTCGCCTCCGGCGTAGCGGTAGCCGTCGCGTCCGCGGATCCGTTGGTCGCCGCCCGAACAGAACGCCCAGCCACCGTCCCGTGGTGACGGCCCGTTCCCGGTCAGCAGCACGCATCCGATGTCACTGCTGGTGCGGGCGTGGTCCAGCACACGGGCCAGCTCGTCGACGGTGGAGGGTCGGAACGCGTTGCGGACCTCGGGTCGGTCGAACGCGACGCGGACCGTTCCCTGGTCCACACAGCGGTGGTAGGTGATGTCGGACAGGTCGAACCCCGCCACGGGCTCCCATCGGTCGGGATCGAACAGCTCGGAGACCGGTCCCTCAGTCGTCACCGAACAGCTCCCCGGCTCGGGCGCAATCGGGATTGTCGATGAAGGTGTCGTCGGCGAGGTTCGTGTTCACGACCGCCGATGGTAGGGCGAGTCCGGCGTCGACGTCACCGAGGATCTTGCGGTGGACCACACCGACGACGGTGCCCTCGGCGTCGACAACCGGCCCGCCGGAGTTCCCGTGGTGGACCTCGCCGGAGAACACGAGCGATCCCGGATCGGATTCAGCGCTGGTGGCGATCGTCGCGTCGACGACCCGCAACGCCTCCCCGAAGGGGTAACCGATCACCGAGACCGGCGTCCCGGCGCCCGGTGGTCCGGTGGCCCCGGCGAGGGGGATCGTCGTGTCCAGTCGCCCGGAGACCGTCAGCAGCGCGAGGTCGTGGGTCGTCGACACCCGGGTCGCCACGACGTCCAGTGGCCGTCCGTCCCAGGTGTCCGCGCTGACAGCCGATGCTCCGGCCACCACGTGCCGGTTGGTGATGATCGTGTGGTCGTCGACCGCGAACCCCGAACCCACCGAGAGCGCGTCGCACGCGAGGGAACGTACCCGCACCATCGCCCGGATCGCCGATGGTGGTCCGGACACGTCGGGCAGACTCGCACCGGGGGTCGCGACCGGAGCGGTCCTCGGATCCGGCGGTGGAACGCAGGACGAGGCCCCCACGGCCAGTATGCAGGCCACGACGGCCGGCCGGACGTTCATCCGTGGTCCCCCACGAGGAAATCCGCCAGGCCGCGAGCCCCTCCGGCCGCCTCGTCACACACGGCCGCGATCGCCTCGAAGTCCGTGGCCACGCTGTCGATCTCGGCTTGGGTCCGAGCTCGGGAGATGGCCGCGAACACCTCGACGAGTCCCGCCGTGCAGGTGTCGAGCCGGTCCGCAACCCCTGCCGCGGTGGCGCCGTCGACATCCGCGAGCACCGCCCGGTCCCCGGCGCGGGCCTTCTCGTCGGCCAGTGCGATCGTCCGGTCCTGCAACGCCGCGATGGTCCCGGTCGCGTCGTCGACGCGGTCGGAGAGTTCACGGTGGCGTTCCTGCAACTCGTGCAGGTCGGTATCGGCGGTGGTGGCACGGGTCTTCCAGTCCCGGGCACTCCGGGTGTTCTGCACCGCGACGACGATCGATGCCGCCGTCGCCGCCACCGACACGGCGAGCAGGGCCGTGATGACGGCCCGGAGGAGTCGCCGGCCGCGTCCGGGGTGATCCGTGTCCGCCGGGATGTGGGTCACGGCCGTGTCGCCCGGCGGTTCGTCCGGACCGCCACCACGGTCGTTCATCGCGTGGTCGCGATACCCCCGTCGACGGGCAGGATCACACCGGTGACGTACGACGCCGCCGGGGATGCGAGGTAGATCGCGGCGCCGGCCATGTCGGCGGGGCGGCCGATGCGCTTCATCGGTGCCGATTCGGCGATCGCGTCGCCCGCGGCTTCGAGGGTGGCGGCCATCATCTTGGACTCGAACGGTCCCGGGGCGATCGCGTTGACCGTGACCCGTGGCGCCAACTTCGCGGCGAGGTGCCGGGTGAGCTGGTGCACCGCCGCCTTGGACGCCGAATAGGAGTAGGTCTCCAGGATCGGGACCTGGATCCCGTCGATCGAACCGATGTTGATCACCCGGGACGGATCGTCGGTCGTCGACGACGCCTCCAGCGCGTCGAGCAGGAACTTGGTGGTGTGGAACACACCCTTGAC
>CAZVFF010000357.1:0-2235 GCA_964626395.1 uncultured Iamiaceae bacterium
CCTTCTTCCACCACTGGTTGCCCGGCGAAGATCGTGTGGCGCACCCTGCCGGTGAGGGTCCGTCCCGCCCACGGGTTGTTCCGTGAGCGACTGGCGGTGTCGTCCGCGTCGACGGTCCAGGTCGTCGACGGGTCGAACACGCACAGGTTCCCGGGTCGGCCGACCTCGACGGGGCCACCCTGGTCGGCCATCCCGGCGATCCGGGCCGGACGGCGACTCATCCGGTCGATGATCCCCTCCCAGCCGAGCACGTCCCCGAGTTCGGTGGACACCACGGCGAGCGCGACCTCCAGGCCGAGCATGCCCGGCGGCGCCAGGTCGAAGGGTCGTTCCTTGGCCCGACGCGGATGGGGCGCGTGGTCGGTGGCGACCACGTCGATCGTGCCGTCGACCAACCCGGCCCGGACCGCTTCCACGTCGGCTGCGGTCCGCAACGGCGGGTTCACCTTGAACACCGGGTCGAACCCGACACAGGCTTCGTCGGTGAGCACCAGGTGGTGTGGTGTGGCCTCCGCGGTGACCCGCACCCCGTCGGCCTTCGCGGCACGGACCCGTTCGACGGAACCGGCGGTGGACAGGTGCTGCATGTGCACCGACGCGCCGGTCAGCCGTGCGAGTGCGAGGTCGCGGGCGACCATCGCCTCCTCGGCCTCGGCGGGTTGCCCGGCGATCCCCAGCACCGCGGAGACGGCGCCCTCGTGCATGTGGCCCCCGGCGGCGAGCGCCGAGTCCTCGCAGTGCTGGGCGAGGGTCACCCCCAGGCCCGTGGCGTACTCCATCGCACGACGCATCAGGCGGGCGTCCTGCACACCGGTGCCGTCGTCGGTGAAGATCCGCACTCCCAGGTCGGCCAGTTCGGCCATCGGTGCCAACGCCTCGCCGGCACGGCCCACGGTGATCGCGGCCGAGGTCGTGACCTCACAGGGCGCGTCGCGTCCGGCTTCGAGGACCTGGCGGACCACCGCCGCGGTGTCGATCGCCGGGTCGGTGTTGGGCATCGCGACGATGCCGGTGAACCCGCCTCGCACGGCGCAGCGTGCGCCGGTGAGGACGGTCTCGGCCTCCTCGCCACCGGGTTCGCGCAAGTGGACGTGCACGTCGACCAGGCCCGGCAGCACGACACAGCCCTCGGCGTCGAGGCCGCGCCGCCCGGAAAGGTCGGGACCCACCGCCACGATCGTCCCGTCGGGTCCGATCCCGACGTCGACGACACCGTCGGGGCCTCCGGGGACGGTACCGCCGCGTACGACGAGTTCGATCTCAGGCATCGGCGGCCTCCATCGGTCGTTGCTCCATCGCGTCGTCGGCCCCACCGGTCAGCAGGCGGTACAGCACGGCCATGCGCACCGCGACCCCGTTGGTGACCTGTTCGGTGATCACCGAACGCGGTCCGTCGGCCACTTCGGCGTCGATCTCCACCCCGCGGTTCATCGGCCCGGGGTGCATCACCAGGACGTCGGGGTCCAGGCGGGCGTCCCGCTCGACGGTCAACCCCCAGCGCGTCCGGTACTCACGAAGGGACGGCAGCAACGCCTCGTGCATCCGTTCACGCTGCAGACGCAGCAGGTACACCACGTCCGGTGATCCACCGAGTGCGACATCCAGGTCGTGTTCGATCCGCACCGGCCAACGGGACGTGTCGGTGGGAAGCAGTGTGGGCGGGCCGACCAGGGTGACCTCGGCACCCAGGCTGGTGAACGCATCGACGCCCGAGCGCGCCACCCGGGAGTGGTCGATGTCACCGACGATGAGGATCCTGCGCCCCTCGAGCGACCCGAGATGTTCCCGCAGGGTGTAGCAGTCGGTCAGCGCCTGGGTGGGGTGCTGGTGGCGACCGTCGCCGGCGTTCACGACCGCGGCGTCGACCCAGGACGCGATCCGGTGGGGTGCACCCGACGAGGAGTGACGCACCACGACCGCGTCGATACCCATCGCCTCGACGGTGCGCACCGTGTCACGCAACGACTCGCCCTTGGCGACCGACGAGGTCGACACCGCGAAGTTGGCGGTGTCCGCCGACAGACGTTTCGCGGCGGTCTCGAACGACAGGCGGGTGCGGGTCGAGTTCTCGTAGAACAACCACGCCACGGTGCGGCCCCGCAACGCCGGCACCTTGGGGACCGGCCGGTTGGAGACCTCCACGAACGCCGCGGTGAGGTCCAACATCTCGGTGATCCCGTCGCGTCCGCCCAGGTCGGCGATGTCCAGGAGATGCCTCACTTGACCATCTCGCCC
>CAZVFF010000358.1:0-2217 GCA_964626395.1 uncultured Iamiaceae bacterium
ACCCGCACGGACCCGCTACGAAGTGCTCGAACGTTTCACCGGACTTCCCCGGCGTGCGTTGCTGCGCTGTGAGCTCGAAACCGGCCGGACCCACCAGATCCGGGTGCATCTCGCCGGGATCGGACATCCGGTCGTCGGGGACCGCACCTACGGTGGCACACGAGCCGGACTCGACCTGGACCGTCCGTTCCTGCACGCGCACGTCCTCGAGGCGGACCATCCCTCCGACGGGGGTCGGGTCCGGTTCGTCTCCCCGCTCGCCGGTGACCTCGATCGGATCCTCGACGAACTCCGCGAGGACGATGTCAGCCCGGCCAGGGCGCCTCGCCACGACTGATCTCGGCCACATCGGCCAGGGTGGATGCCTCGAGGAGTTTGCGCATCTGCTCACCCACGTGACCCCAGATCGACAACAGCACGCACTGGCCTTCGTGGTCGCACGCGCCGTTGGTGTGGGGTTCACCGAAGTCCCCGACCACGATCGGCCCGTCGACCGCCGAGACGATCTGGGCCAGGGTGATGTCCTCCGGGGCGTGGGCCAGGGTGTAGCCGCCTCCGACCCCACGCTTGGAGCGGACGAGCCCGGCGCCTTTCAGGGCCAACAGGATCTGCTCGAGATACGGCTGGGGGAGCCCGGTACGTCCGGCGATGTCACGTACCGAGGTCGGACCGTCCGAGTCGTGCAACGCCAATGACAGCAATGCACGACACGCGTAGTCGCCCCTGGTCGAAACTCTCACGATGGCCATGCTAGGAGACCACCGCGTCAACCGGGCCGGTCGATTCGCGGGTGTCGGGGCTCCACGTGGGTAGCGTGGGGGGCCGATGACCGACCGCGTGACCGGCGACGCCGGACCCGACCTCCCCGACTACGCCGGTCCGTGCGTGTCGAACATCGTTCCCACGTTGCTGGACCCTCCCGAGCAGACCCCCGCCTGGTTCCCCGAATCCCTCGCCGAGGCGGCCCAGGTGGTGCTGTTGGTGGTGGACGGTCTCGGTTGGGAGCAACTCTCCACACGTCGTCGACTCGCGCCGGCACTGGCGGCGATGAGCGGGGGTCCGATCCACACGGTGGCCCCGTCGACGACCGCCGCTGCGCTGACCAGCATCGCCACAGGCACGCCGCCGGGCGAGCACGGCCTCATCGGGTACCGGATCGCCGAGGGTGGACAGGTGCTCAACGTGTTGCGGTGGACCACACCGGAAGGTGACGCGCGCCGGACGATCCCACCCGAGGAACTGCAGAGGATCGAACCGTTCTGTTCACAACGTTCACCGATGGTCACCCGGGCGATGTTCGACGACACGGGTTTCACCCGGGCCCACCTGCGTGGCGCCCGTTCGCACGGCTACCGGGTGCCGTCGTCGTTGCCGGTGGAGGTGCGCCGCCTCCTCGACGCCGGCGAGCCCTTCGTCTACGCCTACTACGACTGCCTCGACAAGGTCGCGCACCTCTACGGCCTCGGCGAACACTACGAGGCCGAACTCGTCACGGTGGACCGCCTGGTCGCCGATCTGTGCGAGCTGTTGCCGTCGGGCGCGGTGCTCGCCGTCACCGCCGACCACGGACAGGTCGACGTCGGCGATGCGATCATCGAACCGGACCCCGCGATCACCCCGCATCTGGCGATGCAGTCGGGGGAGGGGCGGTTCCGGTGGCTCCACGCCCGACCGGGACGCAGCCGTCAACTGCTCGAGGCGGCGCGCATCCACGCCGACGTGGCCTGGGTCGTGACCCGTGACGAAACCATCGACGGCGCCTGGTTCGGCCCCCGGGTCACCGACGACGCACGGCGTCGCCTCGGTGATGTCGCACTGGTCGCCCGTGAAGCGGTGTCGTTCCACGACCCCCGCGACACCGGTCCCTTCGAACTGGTGGGTCGTCACGGGTCGCTGACCTCGGCGGAGATGCGGGTCCCCCTGCTTGCCTACGCTGCCCGGTGAGCCCGACCGGAGAGGAATCCCCCCGATGACCGAGAACGAGACGACCGAGCAGGAGATCCCGCGGCCTCAGGTGGTCGAACGGAGCGAGGTCGTCGGAGCCGACGATGGTGCCTCCGACGACGCCGAGGACGAGCACGAATCGGTGCAGGAACCGGCCAAGGTGATGCGGGTCGGTTCGATGATCAAACAGCTGCTCGAAGAGGTCCGCAGCCTGGACCTGGACGAACCGGCCCGGGAACGCCTCCGCGAGATCTACGACCGGTCGGTCACCGA
>CAZVFF010000359.1:0-2214 GCA_964626395.1 uncultured Iamiaceae bacterium
GAGATCTACCAGAACTGCAACGTGTTCAACGACGGGGCGTTCGAGGCGATCACCGCGAAGGCGAACCGTCCGGACATGCTGATCCCGCTCGCCCACGGTGAGCCGATCACCTTCGGTCCGGAGAACGAAGGCGGCGTCACCCGCCACGACGACGGATCGCTCGAGGTCGTCGACGTCGCCGACGTCGGTCTCGACGCGATCCTGGTGCACGACGAGACCCGGGAGAACCCGGGCCTGGCGTTCCAGCTCTCCCGTCTGGCACGGGGACCGTTCGAACCGACCCCCATCGGGGTGTTCCGGGCCGTGGACCGCCCGGACTACGGGACCGCGATGGACCAGCAGCTCGCCGCCGCGCAGGCCGAGCGTGGTCCGGGGGAGTTGTCGGAACTGTTGACGTCGTTGCCCACCTGGGACGTCGCCTGATTCATTCCCCGTCGGTGGGGCGCAACACCTGACCGGTCCGGGGCTTGGGATGGAAGAACGTCGTCTTGGGGGGCATCCGTCGCCCTTCGTGCGCGTTCGCGCGGATCTGTGCCACCGTCGCCGGGCGCAACAGCACCCCGCAGTCGGCTTCGTCGCGGGCCAACGCGTCGAGGATCTCGGCCACGCCGTGCTGGTAGCGGACCTCGACACCGTCGAGGGATTCCAGCGCGTGGGCGAGGCGTGACGAGTCGAGGTCGTCGAGGTCGTCGAACACCCCGGGACGGGGTGCGGCGAAGATGCCGGTGCCGTCCGGCCGTACCACGGTGAGCGTCCCGGCGTCGAGCATCGAGCGACCGATGCCGGCGTCGACGGTCCCTGCGTCGGAGAAGGTGAACAGGTCCCCGAGACGGCCCACGAACGTGTCGGCGTCGACCCCGGTGACCAGACGGTGGATCGGGCGCACCTCGAGTTCGTCCTCGGCCAGTTCGACGATGTAGATCATCGCGGCGCGGGCCCCGTCGGGGTCGTCGTCGGCGGCGATGCGTTCGTCCCGGTAGGCCAACGACGTCTCGAAGCGATGGTGTCCGTCGGCGATCACGATCGGCGTGCCACCAACGGAGGTCGCGATCCGGGCGCAGCGTTCGGCGTCGGTGACGTACCAGAGCGAGTGGGTGACGCCGTCGTCGTCGGTCCAGGACTCATCGGCGGGTGTGTCGATCCTGCAGAGGTCGGCCAGTCCGTCGCTGAGCGACAGTCCCCAGATCGCCGAAAGGTTCACCCGCGTCGCGCGCAGCAGGTCCAACCGGTCGGTCTTGGCCTTGGGGGTCGTGTGTTCGTGGGGCAGGATCTCGCCCTCGTCGGGGCGGCTGAGCGTGAGCGCCCCGAGTACCCCGACGGTGTGGGCGGGCGCGCCCGCGGCGTCGGTGTAGTCCATCCGGTACACGTAGAAACCCGGGTCCTCGTCGCGTCGCAGGATCCCCTCGTCGAGCCACCGGTCGAGGGTCCCGGCGGCCCGGTCGTAACGGCCCGGACCGTCGGCCTCGTCGGGGAGGTCGATCAACACGATGTTGTGCGGATGGCGGCGTGCCAATGCGGCACGGCCGCGTGCGTCGATCACGTCGTAGGGCGGCGCCGTCAGGTCCGCGATCGAGTCGGTGGACGTGTCGTAACGGATACCACGGAAGGGCTTGAATTCTGGCACGGGGATCGTTCCTAGCAGACGGGGTCGGACGGGTCGTAGCCGGACGGCGCGCGAACGTTTGCAAACTTTTGCAAGCAGTCCATGGGAACCCTACACTTCGTCCATGGCACAAAACGACGTCTTCAAGCGCTACCTCGATGTCGGGGCGGCGTTCACCCAGTTGACCCAGAAGCGCGCCGAGGCGATCGTCTCCGATCTCGTCTCGGCCGGTGAGGTCCAGGCGGCTCAGGCGACCCAGCTGGTGCAGGATCTGGTCGAGCGGAGCCGTGCGACCACCGAAGCGCTGATCTCCCAGGTGCGTGACGAGGTCGCGTCCCAGGTGGCCCAGTTGGGGCTCGCGACGAGCTCGGACATCGACCGTCTCTCCAAGCGGATCGACGCGGTCGCCGAGAAGGCCACCGCCGCGAAGGCCACGGCGAGGAAGAGCGCCGCCAAGAAGGCTCCGGCCAAGAAGGCCGCGGCGAAGAAGAGCACCGCGAAGAAGGCCGCCGCCAAGAAGGCTCCGGCCAAGAAGGCCACGGCGGAGGCTCCCGCGGCGAAGAAGTCGAGCAGCTGAACCGACGGTCCCTGGACCGCGAACTGGTTCGCCG
>CAZVFF010000360.1:0-2210 GCA_964626395.1 uncultured Iamiaceae bacterium
GGTAGTAGAGCTTGCGGTTGCCCTCGACGTCACCGCCCGAATCGTCCACGCGACCCCGCCGGGACGGGCGTTCGTGGCGGGATTCGTAGGCCTGGTACGCCTCGGTGCCCAGGATCGGTTTGATGCCGTGGTCCTGGCAGGCCCGGTAGAAGTCCAGGATCCCGTACATGTTGCCGTGGTCGGTGATGCCGATCGCCGGTTGGCCGTCAGCGGCCGCAGCGGCGACGACGTCGTCGATGCGCGCGGCACCGTCCAGCATCGAGTACTCGGTGTGCAGATGCAGGTGGGTGAACGAATCCCCCAAGAAGAACTCCCGGAGACGAGGGCGGACACGGTGGGCGGTCCGATCCTACTGCCGTCCCCGGCGGGCCGGTGGCACCGCGCCCACGGGCGCGGAATCGTGGCCCGAGGGCGCGCGAACCCCCGGGTCGTCACCGGCGTTCACCACAGGCACTCGACGTCGTAGTCGGCCAGCACCCGGTCCGCGCTGACGATCACGAGCTCCTCGTGACGGGCCTGGGAGACCAACATGCGATCGAACGGGTCACGGTGATGGTCGGGCAGTAACGCCACACCCGAGGCGTGCGCCAGCGTCACGGGCAGCTCGGCGAAGTGCAACGCCGCGAGCATCTCCGGTTCCGGGTCGGGGAACCGCAGCCGTCCCCGGGAGCGTTTGATCGCGATCTCCCATCCGCTGACCGCCGAGACCCGGACGTGGTTGTCCGGATCCCGTATCGCCGCCGCGGCACGGGCGGAGAGTCGCTCCGGGTCGACCGCGGCCCAGATCAGCGCGTGGGTGTCCAGGAGCAGGTTCACCCCGGGTCGAAGGCGTCGGCCACGTCGTCGAGCGGCGCGTCGAAGTCATCACTCATCCAGTAGTCGGCGACACGGATGCTCCCGAGGGGTCGGGGGCCGTCGAGATGTTCGGCGATGACGAGCCGCACCTCGGGTTCGCCGCGTCGACCGATGGTGACCTGTTCGCCCGCGAGGACCCGTTCGACGAGGCGGCTCAGGTGGGTCTTCGCCTGGGTGACCGTGTACACCGTCATGGCCCGATTCTACCTGGTCGGACCAGGTCGGACCAGGTCCGCGACGTGGCACGGTACCCTCGGAGCCGGCCGTTGCCGGGGAGTACCACGGGCGGCCGTCGACGCCACGGCCGGTAGCGACGGTGGCCATGAAGATCGTGATCACGGGCGGAAGTGGGCTGGTCGGCAACAACCTGGCACGGCGCCTGGTCGACGACGGGCACACCGTCACCGTCGCCGACCGGACGTCCGGACCGGCGGTGGCGGACCTGGATGTCGACTTCGTCGAGATCGACGTGTTGGACCCCGCCACGCTGCACTCCGCGTTCGAGGGAGCCGACGTGGTGTTCCACCTCGCGGCGATCATCTCGATCACCGGTGACGCCGACGGCATGGTCCGACGGGTCAACATCGAAGGTCCCGCGAACGCGGCCCGGGTGGCCCGTGAGGTCGGTGTGGCGCGCTTCGTGCACTGTTCTTCGGTGCACGCCTACGACCTGCGGACCTGTGGCCCGTCGTTGGACGAGTCCGGGCCCCGCACCACCGACGACGCGTCGCCGGTCTACGACCGCACCAAGTACGCGGGCGAGCTGCAGGTCCGTGCCGAGATCGAGGCGGGTCTCGACGCGGTGATCGTGAACCCGTCGGGGGTGTTCGGCCCCTACGACTTCGGGCCGTCACGGGTGACCGAGATGCTCCTGCAACTGCGCAGCGGCCGGATCCCGGTGACCGTCGCCGCCGGGTTCGACTTCGTGGACGTACGCGACGTCGTCGACGGGATGGTCGCGGCGATGGAACACGGACGCACCGGCGAGAACTACCTGTTGTCGGGTAACCGCATCACGATCCACGAACTGCGCCAGCTCGTGCTCGCCGGTGCCGACCGGGTCTGGCCGACCCTGGACATCCCCCTGCCGGTGGTCAAACCGCTCGCACCGTTGGTGGAGGCGCTCACCCCGAAGGACGCGTTGCCGCTGTTCACCCGCGAGTCGTTGCACGCGTTGGAACACTCACCGGTGATCAGCCACTACAAGGCCACCACCGAACTGGGCTACGCGTCACGTCCGATCCACATCTCGGTCGCGGAAACGCTCGCCTGGTTGGACCGCACCACCGCCTGACGGGCACCCCGGATCCGAGGGGCCCGCCGGCACCCGTCGACCGGGCCCCCCGAGTCCGCAC
>CAZVFF010000361.1:0-2202 GCA_964626395.1 uncultured Iamiaceae bacterium
CCTTGAGCTGGTCGGCGTTGATCTCGACGATCTCACCGGAGAACTCGGCGAAGGGACCTTCCTTGACCCGGACGGTTTCACCCATCTCGTAGTCGATCCGGGGCTTGCCGAGTTTCGCGGCGGCGTCGGCGCCTTCGGCCTTGACGCTGAGGAACGATTCGACGTCGCGGCGGGGCAACGGCGACGGCTTGGAACCCTGACCGACGAAACCGGTCACCCCGGGGGTGTTGCGGATCACGTACCAGGATTCGTCGTTCAGGTTGCAGCGCACCAGCAGGTAGCCGGGGAACATCTTCTTGTTCGAAACGACCTTGCGGCCACCCTTGAACTCGACGACCTCCTCCATGGGGATGACCACCTCGTGGATGTGGCCTTCCATGTTCATCGACGAGGTGCGGGCCTCGAGGTTCTTCTTGACCTTCTTCTCGTACCCGGACTGGGTGTGCACGACGTACCACCGGCCTGGCCGGTCGAACGGGCTGACCGGCGCCGGTTCGGCCTCGGGCGTGACATCCTCGGGCGCGGCAGCGTCGGTCACGGCGTCGTCGGACGAGGTGTCGTCGGTTCCGGCGACGGTCCCCTCGACCGGGGCCTCCACCGCGGCGGTGTCGATTCCGGTATCGGCCAACGGGGTCGGCGTACCGAGCACCGCGGGTGCCTCCGCGGCCGAGGAGTCGTCGGATGGTTCGGAACTCATCAGGTGAACACTTTCAGCACGAGGTTGGACAGGCCGTAGTCGAGGGCGCCGATGATCGAGATCATCACGACCAGGAAGATCAGCACGACGATCGAGTACTTGCGGACTTCCTCCTTGGTGGGGAAGACCACCTTGCGGAACTCCGCGATGACCTCGCGGATGTACCGGCGCAGCCACTTGATCGGGCCCGGACGCGGTTCGTCGCTCTTGGTCTTCGGGGCCTGTGGTGCGGCCCGCTTCTTGGCTCGAGCGGATGATGTGGGGTTCCCCTCGGCGTCCAGGGAACCCTGGCGCTGCATCATCCTTCTCTGCTCTCGGTTCATCGCCATGGGCGATCGCGTCCTCGGGAATGTACGGAATTCGGGGGGCTCTGGGGCCCGTCGGGATGACCGTGGGGACGGCTGCACCGACGATGCCACACTGCTGCAGGGCAGGAGGGACTCGAACCCCCAACCGCCGGTTTTGGAGACCGGTGCTCTACCAGTTGAGCTACTGCCCTCGGGGGTAGGCCCGCGACAACGCTAGCACCACACGCTTCCCATTTTTCAGTCGACCCCGGAGCGTGCGGAGCCGGTCGGGGCACGGTCATCCCGCCATCCTCCGGCCACGGACCCGGCTGGCGGCCACGATCGCGCCGGCCGCTCCCGCGGCGGCGACCACCGTGTACACCGCCCGACGTCCGCGTCGGGCGAGTCGACGGTGTCGTGCCTTGGCGTCCAGCGCGGCGAGGATCTCGTCGACGAGACCTTCGACCGGTTCGACCGGATCCGCACCGAGTCGTTCGAGTTCCCGACGGAGTCGACGGCGGCGGGCCAGTTCGGCCTGGCATCGCAGACATTCGGCGACGTGCGACGCGAGCCTGCCGTCGAGATCCTCGACCCCGTCGACCACCGCCGACAGCCGGACGTCGATCTTCTCACACTGCACGGGTCGGCCTTTCCACGTCCGACTCGCCGGACCGTTGCGGACGATCACCGGATCCCAGGGTGGCACGTAACCGTTTGCGGGCCCGGTGCACCCGGACCTTCGCGGCGGATTCCGAGATCGACAGTTCCGCGGCGATTTCGGCGTGAGCCATGCCGTAGACGTCGTGGAGAACCACCGCGGCACGCAATTTGGGCGGCAGCTCACGCAACGCCCGCTCCAACTCGAAGCGGGTGTCCACCTGATCGGCGAATCCGGGCACCGGTTCGTGTTCGTGTTCGTCGTCCTCGGCGAGACGACCGTGGCGGTGACGCCGGCGCCGTTTCAGATGGGTCGCGGCCCGGTTCGCGGTGATCCGGTACAGCCAGGTGGTGAACGACGCGTCGCCCCGGAACTTCGCGATCGACCGGTACGCGCGCAGGTACGCCTCCTGGGTGACGTCCCGGGCATCGTCCGGGTCACCCACCAGACGCAACGCGAGCGTGTAGGTCTGCGAATGGGTGCGCCGCACGAGCTCGTCGAACGCGGCGCGGTTCCCGTGGCGCGCGGCGTCGACGAGGGTGTCGGTGTCGCTGCGGCCC
>CAZVFF010000362.1:0-1592 GCA_964626395.1 uncultured Iamiaceae bacterium
ACGACGCCGCCGACGCCGCCTTGGCCGACGCGGCCCGCCTGGACGACCTGGAGGCCCGCGTCGCTGCGCTGGAGGCGCTGCACACCGCGGCCGACCCGACCGACCCGGCAGACCCGGACGTGCCCACCTGGGACGACCTCGTGCCCGCGGGCTGGTGGTACGACGAGACGCTGCTGTCCGACGGCGGCACCGTCTGGCGCAACGTCAGCGGCGGGGTCCTCACCAAGCCACCGTCCGCGTTCCCCGGCGACCCGTCCCAGTGGACGCACCTGTTCGTGGAGGCCGCGCCCGGACCCGACCCGGACCCCGAGCCCGACCGGCCCGAGGGCTACGTCGGCCCGTGGGACGCAGACGCCCGGTACGAGGTTGGTGACGTCGTGGACCGCGACGGGCACTACTACCGCTGCCTCGTCGCGCACGGTGCCGAGTACGGCGGCACGTGGGGGCCGCCGCAGGGGTCCGTGTGGACCGACCTCGGACCCGTCGTCTGAACGGGAGGGCCCACGCGGTCTGTCCGTAATACTGCACCGGAAGCGTTGGGGTGGGCTGGTCGGGAGAGTCGTTAGCCTGATTGAGACAGGAGAAGGTGAGATGCCAGACCGGGACGTGCGACGGGAGGGCTGGAAGCGGTTCTTGCCGCGGTCAGCCCGGCAGGTCGGGCGTCGTGGTGCGATCCTGATGGTCTTCGGTTTCCTGTGGATCGTTGTCGGTGCTGGCGTCTTCGGGTCGGAAGGCTTGGGCGAGGGGTTGCTGCACGAGATCGTCCCTTCCGAGATCCGCGGGACGTTGTGGGTCGTGACCGGGCTCATCGCGATAGGGCACGCGTTCCGTCCGCCCGGCATGTCCGACGCGGTCGGGTTTGCTGCCCTGTACATCACGCCTGCGATCCGGGTGCTGTCGTACGGGCTGGCATGGGTTGGCTCGTGGTTCCCCGGGATGGGGCAGGGCTACCCGCAGGCGTGGCGGTTCCTGGCGGTCTACGCCGCGATGCTCGCTGCGGTGGTGATCACGTCCGGCTGGCCGGAGCCCACGCAGGCTCCACGGCCAGAAAGGGACGACGATGGAGATGATTAACGACGCGTTGAGTGTGGTCGGTGTCCTTCTCGGGTTGGTCGCGACCGCCTTCGGCGTCATCAAGGTGTGGAACGAGGCGTCGGCCGCGTCCGGGAAGACGAGGACCGACGCATTGAGGGCAGCGGCTGACGAGTGGCGGCAGATGAAGGACGACTACCGGGAGAGGCTGCTGGTGGTCGAGGGGAAGGTCGCCACGTACGAGAGTGAGATCGAAGTGCTCAAGACTGACGTGGATGAACTGCGGAGGAACGAAGGCCGGTTGGTGGGGTGGATCAAGCGTCTCCACGACGGCATCGAGGACGGGTCGTTCCCGCCGCTTCCGCGCCCGCCGCAGTGGTTGGTGAACCTGATGATCGACCACGGGTACTACTCAGGGAGGCCACCGTCACGGGAGTACGACGACGTCCGGCGCGGAGAGAGCGACGATCGCCATGAGGGCTGACTGGTATCCGAAGGCTGACCGTGTCTCGCAGAACTTCGATGCTGCGGCGCTCCCGGTCGGTCCGGTCGCGAACGGC
>CAZVFF010000362.1:1602-2163 GCA_964626395.1 uncultured Iamiaceae bacterium
GAAGGTGCTGGTCCATTCGACCGAGGGTTGGGGGTGGCCGGGGTACAGGGGAGGGGCGAACGCGCCGCACCTGACGTTGAAGGTCGACCTGGAGGGGAAGAAGTGCCTGTGGCGGCAGCACTACCGACTGTCGAGGTACGCGCGGGCGTTGGCGACGGGGCCGGGGTTGCGCATCAACGACGGCGGTGCCCACCAGATCGAGATTGTGGGGACGTCTGGCTGGGCGAGCCCGGACAACATCGACGCGCCGTACCACGTCGAGCCGGTCGTCCCGGACCTGCCTGACTTCGTCTGGGACGAACTGGTCGAGTTCTGGCTGTGGGACCACGAGGAGTGGGGCGTGGAACTGGAACTGGTGCCTGGCGGGTTCGTCCCGTGGACGCGAGCGAACCGGCTGACGATCGACGAGTGGGTGCCGTTCTCGGGGCTGATCGCCCACCAGAACGCGCCGCTGCCGAACAACCACACGGATGCCGGGGACCTGCCCGGCCTGACCATCCTGAACAAGGCGAGGACGCTCGCCGGAGTGGAGATCCCGATGAGCATGTCTGGACTGGGCTG
>CAZVFF010000363.1:0-2155 GCA_964626395.1 uncultured Iamiaceae bacterium
CGTCGGGGATCACGATGCACACGGTCGCCCCGTCGAGGTGTTCGGAGGCCAGACCGGCCGCGACGAACCGATCGAGTCCGGTCCGGGTCACGACGTGTCCGGCGCCTCCGATTCGACCCACGACCGCTCGCTTCCCCGTGCCGATGTCCGTACCGGTCAGACTAGGAGCGTGCCCGAAGCCACCCTGCACCCCGACCGGTTCCTTCCCGCCGACCCGGGGACCCGGCGCGTCGCCCGACGGATCCATTCGGCCACCGCCGGGTTGCCGATCGTGTCGCCCCACGGCCACGTCGACGCCGGACTGTTCGTGCGCAACGAACCGTTCACCGACCCCACGTCGCTGTTGATCAGCCCCGACCACTACGTGACCCGGCTGTTGCACACCCGTGGGGCCGACCTCTCCTCACTCGGTGTGGGGGAGGGGCCGTCGAGCGAGGCGTCGTCCCGACGGGCGTTCACCGCGTTGTGCGACGCCTGGGAGGACCTGGCGGGCACCGCGGTACGCGCCTGGCTGGAAGCCGAACTGGTCGAGCTGTTCGGCGTGCGCGTCGTCCCGTCGGCAGCCACCGCGGACGCCGTGTACGACACCGTCGCCGAAGTGCTCGCCTCCGACGGATTCCGGCCACGAGCGTTGTGGGAACGGTTCGGGCTGGAGGTGTTGGCCACCACGGATGATCCCTGCGACGACCTGGTCGACCACGCAGCCCTGGCAGCCGATCCGACGTTCCCGGGACGGGTCGTGCCGACCTTCCGGCCCGACGCGTACCTGGAACCGGGCCGGACGGACTGGCCGGACCTGGTGCGTCGTCTGGGTGAGGTGGCCGACGTCGACACCGGCACCTTCGCCGGGTACATCGCGGCGTTGGAGGCCCGCCGGCGGTACTTCGTGGCCCACGGCGCGACCGCGGCGGACCACAGCCACGCCGACGTCGGGTCCGACCGACTGACGGCGTCCGAAGCGGAACGGATCTTCGCCCGTGCCCTCGCCGGCGACGTGACCAGCGCGGAGGCCACCGCGTTCCGGCGCCACATGACCGACGAGATGGCCCGCATGTCGTGCGAGGACGGGCTGGTGATGATGCTGCACCCCGGCGTGGTCCGCAACCACCACCGACCCACCCTGGAACGTTTCGGGCCCGACACCGGCCACGACCTGCCCCGGCGCATCGACTTCGTCGAACCGCTGCGACCGCTGCTGGAACGTCACGGCACCCACCCGGGTTTCCACCTGGTGGTGTTCACCCTGGACGAGACCGCCTGGTCGCGGGAACTCGCGCCCCTGGCCGGGTTCTACCCGTCGGTGTTCGTCGGGGTCCCCTGGTGGTTCCTCGACGCGCCGGATGCGCTGGGTCGGTTCTGGGACACCGTGGTCGACCAGATCGGTTTCACCCGCACGTCGGGGTTCGTGGACGACACCCGGGCGTTCTGCTCGATCCCGGTCCGACACGACCTGTCCCGCCGGATCGAGGCGGGCGCGTTGGCGCGCCTGGTCGCCCGGCACCGGATCGGTGAGGACGAAGCGGTCCGCCTCGCTCGGAGACTGGCCGGTGACCAACCCCGGTCGGTGTTCAAACTGTGAACCCGCGGCGGCTGCGTCGCGCCGACCGACCCCGGTGGTCAGCGCCGCCGGCCCGGATCGTGCACCTCGGGCTCGGCGCGTTCTTCCGGGCCCACCAGGCCGTGTACACCGCGCACGCCACCGACGCGGACCGGTGGGGGATCACCGCGTTCACCGGCCGTTCCCACGACCTGCCCGACCGGCTGGCCACCCAGGACGGGCTGTACACGTTGACCGTACGCGGACCCGACGCGGACCGTGTCGAGGTGATCCCGAGCGTCGTGGGGACCCACCCGGGGGCCGACACCGCCGCGTGGAAGTCCGCGTTGTCCTCGCCCGTGGTCACCGCCCTCACCCTGACGGTCACCGAGGCCGCGTACCGCCCCGGCGCGGGTTCGGTCGCCCGGCGCCTGATCGGCGGCCTGGACGCCCGCCGGCGCGCCGACGCGGGACCGATCACGATCGTGCCGTGCGACAACGTCGCCGACAACGCGACGGTCCTCCGGACCCTGTTGCTGGAAACCGCAGCACGCACCGACCCGCACCTGGTCGAATGGATGGCCCGGTCGGTGTCGGTGGTCGGAACGGTCGTGGACC
>CAZVFF010000364.1:0-2153 GCA_964626395.1 uncultured Iamiaceae bacterium
GTCGGTATCCACCCGATCGAGGAAACGATCCAACGATTCGGCGGTCGGGTCGATGACGAGATCGATATCGACGGTCGATCTCGCAATGCCGTGATGGGAGCTCGCAATCGACCCGGCGACCATGTGCGCTATTCCTGCATCGTCGAGCGCACCGATGATCGCGGCGAGCGTGTCGAAAGACGGGTCGACCACAGCTCGATCTCAGAGCGGGAGAACAGGTGCATCCGGGAACGCCTCCCGGAACAACGCATCGCCGAGTCGCAGACGCAACAGCGCGTGGCGCACCTGGGTATCGGAGTACTCGGGATGACGGGCCCGAATCCCGGACTCGGCCAGCTCGACGACGAAATCACTCACCTCGAGCGCCCGGAGCAGGCGTTGTTCCGGGGTCATCGCCCGGAACACCGCAGCTTGCATCGCTGCTGCTTCACCGGTGGTGTCGCACGCGATCATCCCGACCATCGTACCCACGCGACACCGACCACCCGCTCCACGGCGACAGCAACAAGAACCGGCAAAGGACGTCCCAAGTGGCTCACACCCACCGGCCATGCTGACGGGTTGGTCCACCCCGGTTCACACGCGGCGGCCCGCCCTGCGCCAACCGGCGCGTCGGCGTGGCTGGGGTTCGCTCGGATCACCCGACGAAGCTGACGGACGTCCGGTCGGTCACGACAGCCGCCGCACCATGGTGAGGACGTGGGTTCGGGCGCCTTCGCGGTCCCATTGGCCCGGCGACGGGACCGGGTCGCCGCGGGGTTCGAAACCCGTGGCCTCGAAGAACGCGACCGCGGCGGTGTTCTCGGCGGTGGTCTGCAGGTGACATCCCGGGACGCCTTCGCCTCGCAGTGTGTCGAGCCACCGGGCGAGCAGGCCCCGCCCGACCCCGCGACCACGGATCCGGGGCAACAGGTCGATGTGCAGGTGCGCGGGATACGCGGGGTCGTCGAAATCGAGGGCGTCCAGCGGGATTCCGCGGCGGACCCGGTCGGCCCAACGGTGGGCCACCAGGTCCCCCGAGTCGCCGGTCAGGAAACAGATGTCGCGCACCGCGGGCCGGTCTGCCGGTCGGTACGGGCGGATCGTCACCCCGTCCATTGCACGATCGGCCCGTTCACGTCGTCGGGTCGGGTCCGGTCGCCCCGGCGAGCACCGGCGCGACCCGTTCCCGGATGACGGCCGCGATCTTGGGCAACAACTCGCGGTGCACGCTGGTGGGACGCCAGAACAACGCGATCGACCGGTGGGGCACGGGTTCCGCGAACCGCCGCAACACCAGCCGGGGGTTCTCGGGTGCGGGGGGTCGCACCGCCAGGTCGGGCAACAACGTGATCCCGACCCCGGCGGACACCATCTGGGTCAGCGTGGCCAGGCTGGTGGCCCGGAACCCGCGGCGTTCCCCGGCACCGGTGAGCCGACACACCTCCAAGGCCTGATCGCGTAGACAGTGGCCTTCCTCCAACAACAGGAGATCCTCACCGGCGAGCGCCTCGATCGACACGGGCCCGTCTTCGACGGCCAGGGGGTGCCCGCGGGGGGCGGCCAAAACGAAGTGTTCGTCGAAGAGCGGTTCCACGTGCAGCCGTGACGCGTGGATCGGCAACGCCAACGCGGCCGCGTCCAGGCTGCCTTCGACCAGCCGGGTGACCAGGGTGTCGGTCTTGTCCTCGATGAGCAGCAACTCGAGTCTGGGGAACCGCTCGCCCAGTGCCGGGACGATGTGGGGCAGCAGATACGGCGCCAGGGTGTGGAACATGCCCAGCCGGATACTGCCGGCCTCCGGGTCGGTGGACTGCGCGGCGACCTTGCGGATCATGTCAGCTTCGGCGAGCACGCTGCGGGCATGTTCGACGACTTCGGCGCCGACGTCGGTGAGGGTGATGCGGCCCGGGTTACGTTCGATCAACTCGACGGCCAGTTCGGTTTCCAGTTTCCGGACCTGGGTCGACAGGGTCGGCTGGCTGACGAAACACGCTTCCGCGGCCCGGCCGAAGTGCCGGTGTTCGGCGACGGCCACCAGGTATTCCAGGTCACGCAGGTTCATCGTCGGCGCACCCTACCGTCGTGCGCGACCGCGGGTGCCGGTTCCGGGTCGTCGTGCCGGGCGGACCCGACCGGGGCCGACCGCGACCGCTTCCCGTCGCGACGACCGG
>CAZVFF010000365.1:0-2152 GCA_964626395.1 uncultured Iamiaceae bacterium
GCCCATCCATTCCGAGTCGCGGGTGGCCAGGTAGTCGTTGACGGTGACCACGTGCACGCCGTCACCGGACAGCCCGTTCAGGTACACCGGCAGTGTCGAGACGAGCGTCTTGCCCTCGCCGGTACGCATCTCGGCCACCCAACCGAAGTGCAGGGCCGCGCCGCCCATCAGCTGGACGTCGTAGTGGCGTTGGCCGATGACCCGCCACGCCGCCTCGCGGACGGTGGCGAACGCCTCGGCCATCAGGTCGTCGAGGTCCTCACCGTTGTCGAGCCGCTGCTTGAATTCGGCGGTTTTGGCGCGCAGTTCGTCGTCGGAGAGCGCTTCGAACTCGTCCCCGAGCGCGTTGATGGGTTCCACCAGCGTCGACAGGGACTTGACCTTGCGTCCTTCGCCCGCGCGCAGGATGCGATCGAGAATTTTCATGGTTCCACGATCCTACCGGGCGACCGCCACCTCCATTCAGCGACGGGGCGCGTCACCGGCCCCGTTCGGGGTCGACACGGATTCGGGGCGGAGATGGAATCGCACGCAGCAGTGGCCGGGTTCGGGTTCCAGGCGGGCCTCGAGGCCGGTTCCCCCGCAGCCATCCACCGCGGCGGCGAGCATCGTGTGGTTCATGCCGCAGATCAGCTCGGTGTGGGTTTCGGACAGGTCGTGGAACGGGCAGTTGTGCAGGGCGGTGACCCCGTCGTCGTCGGTGACCGGCTCGAACCCGTCGTGCCGCAGTTCGTCGAACAGGGCCCGGCGTCGTCCTCCCGGGGAGGTGTCGTCCCCGATCCGGCCCTGTGCACGGCGGCCCATCCGTTCCCCTTCGGAGCGCGCGGCGTCCGCGATCGCATCGTCGATGTCCTCGGCGCCGCTGCGGGCACGGTCGGCGGCCACGGCGAGCAGATGGCCGGCCAGGTCGTAGCGGCGTGGCGGCAGCGACACCGTGAATCCGTCGCGGGCACGTCGGTACACCTTGGCGGGCCTGCCCGCGCCCGGGCCGGTGCGCCCGTTGATCCGCCGGTGGTCGCTGACCAACAGCCCTTCGGCTTCGAGACGTTCCAGGTGGTGGACGGTCACGCCCCGACGCAGGCCGAGTGCGGTCGCGGCCTCCTCGCGGCCGACCCAGTCGTGTCGGGACACCACGTAGTCGTACAACGCCCGACGGGTCGGTTCGGCCAGCGAGCCGACCGCATCGAGGTCGGTCGAGCCGTCGGCGGGACGCCGAGTGGGCGATTCCGTTGGTTCCGCGGTCATGGGAACATTCTAACGCGCAAGATCACTTGACATAGAGGCGACATCGCCCGCACACTAAATACCACCATTATTGTTTTTAGAAGGAGCCGTCATGACCGATCTGCTCGAGGACCAGCTGCTCGCCCCCACCCACGCCACCCCGCCGCCACCCCTGGCCGGCGGCCGTATCGACACGGCCGCCGCCCAGCGCGCGGTGGCCGACCTGCTGGCCGCCCTGGGCCAGGACCCGACCGACCCGGAACTGGTCGAGACCCCACGGCGGGTCGCCGACTCCTTCGCCGAGTTGCTCACCCCCGAGCCGTTCAGTTGCACCACGTTCCCCAACGACGGCGGCTACGACGAGCTGGTCATCGCCCGGTCCATCCCGATGCACTCGCTGTGCGCCCACCACCTGCTCCCCTTCACCGGTGTGGCCCACGTCGCCTACCTGCCCGGTGAGCGCATCGTCGGGTTGTCCAAGCTGGCCCGGGTCGTCGACCATTTCTCCCGTCGGCTGCAGAACCAGGAACGTCTGACCACCCAGGTGGCGGACTGGTTGTGCGACAACCTGGCGCCCAAGGGTGTCGGGGTGCTGGTCGAGGCCGAACACGAGTGCATGTCGTTGCGTGGGATCCGGGCGAAGGGTGCCCGCACGGTCACCTCGGCGGTGCGGGGCAAGCTGCGCGACGACCCCCGCACCCGCGCCGAGTTCCTGTCCCTGGCCCGCGGCACCGGCCCCGTGACCGCCCCCGTGTGAACCCACCCCACCCTTGCGAAATTCGTACGGAAAAGCACGCCTGGGCGGCTTTTCCGTACGAATTTCGGGTCGGGGTCGGGGTCGGGGTCGGTCAGTGGGCCTCGTCGATCAGGCCGACGTCGCCGTCGTCGCGACGGTAGATCACCGCCGCGCGCCCGGTGTCGGCACTGG
>CAZVFF010000366.1:0-2137 GCA_964626395.1 uncultured Iamiaceae bacterium
GACGGCACCGTGGTTTCCCGTGCGTACACCGGCAAGACCTGCCGGGTGATCCGCTCGGAGTGGACACAGCACTTCGAGGACAACCCGGACGAACTCGAACCGTTCCCCGCACAGCTGATCTCCTCGTACCAGAAGGGCGCGAGCCATCTGGGCGGCGACGAGAACACCCCCGGGGGTCGACCCCGACCGCGAGTTCTATCCGGCCGGGCAGGGCGGCGGTGCGATCACCGAGCTGGTCCCGGCGGGCGAACTGGTGCATCGCTTCGTCGACGAAGCCGAGGGGATCCTTTCTAGACTCGCCTCATGAGCCTCGATCCGGATCTGAAAGCGTTCGCGACCGCGAAGAACTTCGCGGCGCTGACCACCCTGGCCGCCGACGGACAGCCGTCGACCCACATGATGTGGATCGACGCCGACGACGACCACCTGATCGTCAACACCGAGACGCACCGGCAGAAGTTCAAGAACATGTCGGCGGACCCGCGGGTGTGCGTGACCGTGATCGACGTCGACAACCCCTACCGGTACATCGAGGCCCGCGGGCGGGTCACCGGGATCGTCCACGGTGACGAGGCCCGCCGCCACATCGACGAGGCGTCCCGGCGCTACACCGGCGGCGACTACGCGCCGGAGATCCAGAGCGAGCGGGTGATCTGCAAGATCACCGTGGACCGGATCCACCGCAACAACATCTGAACCGGCGGCACGCGTTCACCGCAGGGGATCGACCGCCCGAACCTCGGGGAAACGCCCGAAGTCGGTGTCGGTGGTCATCACCGTGAGTCCGTGCTCGATCGCCAATGCGGCCAGGAGCGCGTCCGGGACGAGGTTGCCGGTGATCGGATACGAGCCACTCAACGCGGCGTATCGGCGGAACGTCATCGGGGTCGCGGGCGGAATCCAGACCGGTTCGGTTTCGAGCCAATCGGTGACGAACGCGGTGGCCTCGGGACCCGTGAGCGGACGGTCGAAGACCCGGGGGTGGGTGGAGATCCGGAGGAACGCGCCGATACTGGCCCATGGCAGGCCGACACGCCGGTCGCCGCGGAGCACCGAGGTGAGCCACGACGCGGCCCGCTCGTTGTACGGAGAATCCGCGTCGACCGCGTAGAGCAGCAGGTTCGCGTCGAGCAACACGTCGTCAGCGGCTCGGTTCGTCGTCGAGGAGATCCAGTACCGATCCGATGTCGTCGAGGTCGATCCGCGCCCCCATCGCGACGGTGCGATGCTCGTAGGGGCGTCGGTCGGATCGGCTCGCCAAGCCGCGGCGGATCAAGCGGTTCACGGCCTCGCTGGGACCGACGCCTTCACGGCGACGAAGGGCTTCCACGGCGGCAGCCACATCGTCATCCAGAGTCAACGTCGTCCGCATGCGTTCACCCTAACATCATGATGCGCGTACCGGTGCGGCGTCTCCGTCGAACTCCACCCGTCGGCGCGCCGGAGCTCAGCGGGGTGGGCGGTGCGGCAACAGGGCCTTGAGCTTGTTGCCGATCCCCCGGCGGTACCGCAGGCGCAGCATCCGGGTCATCTGGGGCCCGAGCGCCCTGGGCACCGGGAACCACCAGGCCTCCCGCTTGAACCCGAACCGGTCGACCAGCACCGACTTGGACTCACAGAAGGTCCGCAGACCCTCCACGCCGTGGACCCGGCCGATCCCGGAATCCTTGACCCCACCGAAGGGCAGACCGGCCACCGCGTAGGACACGATCGAGTCGTTCACGCACACGTTACCGGCCTCGATCCGATCGGCGATCCGGCGCCCACGAGCCAGGTCGGTGGTCCACACCGACGAGTTCAGGCCGTAGATCGAATCGTTCGCCAACCGGACGGCCTCGTCGTCACCGTCCACGGGCATGATCGCCATGACCGGTCCGAAGGTCTCCTCGGTCATGATGTCCATGGAGTGGTCCACCCCGACCAGCACGGTCGGTTCGTACCACAGCCCGTCCCGACCGGTGACCCGGCGTCCACCCGTGAGGACCTTGGCGCCCTTGGCGACCGCGTCGGCGACGTGGGCTTCGACGATCTCGACCTGTTTCGCGAACGTCATCGATCCGATGTCGTCGCCCGGTTCGGTGCCCTGGCGGATCCGGCGGGTGGCCTTCACGACCCGGTCGACGAAGTCGTCGTAGCG
>CAZVFF010000367.1:0-2133 GCA_964626395.1 uncultured Iamiaceae bacterium
TACCGCGCCTACCAGCAGGTCAAGCACGTGCACACGAGCCTGGCCACCACCAAGGAGGAGTACCTCCAGTTCGCGGCACTGTCCAGCGAGATCTGATCCACCCCTCTTCCGAAATTCGTACGGTTTCACCGCCCACGGCGGTGAAACCGTACGAATTTCGTTTTTCAGCGGGTCGGTCGGACCGGGCGGGGGTCGCGTGACGCGATGAAACCGGGGCGGGGTTCATCGGCGGCGAACGGTGCCACCGGTGCGTTGTGCACCGAGTTGTAGACGACGAACACGTTCGACCGCGGGAACGGCGTGATGTTCGAGTTCGAACCGTGCAGGCAGTTGCAGTCGAACACGACCGCGGAACCCGGGTCCCCGGTCAGCACGTCGATACCGGCCGTTCCGGCGATCTCGGCGATGATGCCGTGGTCGGGAATCCCGATCTCCTGGCGGCGCAGCGACGACCGGTAGTGCTCGGCGGGGGTCTCCCCGGCACACGGGATGAACGTCCGGTGCGACCCGGGGATGATCAGCAACGCCCCGTTGTAGGAGTGGTTCGGGGTCAACGCCAGCGAGATCGACACCGTCCGCATGGCCGGCAGACCATCCTCGGCGTGCCAGGTCTCGAAGTCCGAATGCCAGTCGAACTCCTTGCCCCCGAACCCGGGTTTCAGGTTCACGCGGCTCTGGTGGATCGTCACGTCCGATGCGAGGATCTGTCGGGCGATGCCGGCGAGTCGTTCATCCGCGACCAGCGACGCGAACCGTTCCGACAGGCGGTGCACTTCGAAGATCGACCGCACCTCGTCACCGTCGGGTTCGGCCACGAACCGGTCGTCGTCGTGACGGTCCGGGTCGTCGGCCAACCGGTGGGCTTCGGCGAGCAGGCCGGCGGCTTCGGCGGGGGAGACCAACGCCGGGAACGACAGGTGACCGTCCCGGTCGAACCGGTCGACCTCGGTACGACTCAGCGGCCCGTCGAGGTCACCCCACACGACCGGGTCGGTGCGGGCGAACGGCGGTGCCACCGACCCGACCCGACGTGTCGGGTAGCGGTCCCGGACCATCGTGGGGTTCACGACCCGTCCTCGGTGAGGAGCGGATACGCGCCGTTCTCGTCGTGGACCTCCTCGCCGGTCACGGGAGGGGTGAACACGCAGATCACGCGCAGGTCCTCGTCGGCGTCGACCCGGTGGCGTTCGTTGCCGTCGAGCACGTAGAGGGTGCCGGGTGCCAGTTCGTGGGTGGTGTCCGACACCAGGTCCACGAGCGTGCCGCGGCCTTCGATGCAGTACACCGACTCGATGTGGTTGACGTACTCCATCTCGGTGCTGGTGCCCGCGTACAGGATCGTGTCGTGCAGTGAGTACCCGCGCCCCTCGGCGGCCAACAGCAGGCGACGACTCCGCCAGGTCTCCGCGCGGACGTCCCGTTCGGTGTCGACGAGGTCGTCGAGCTTCTTCACGAGCAAGGTCGTGCTCCTTCCGTTTCGGTGGTGGTGGTGACGGTTCGGCGATTCACGAGTAGACGCGCTTGACGGCGTCGGCCAGCCGGTCCAGGCCGTCGGCCAGTTCGTCCGCGTCGATGGTCAGGGCCGGCAGCAGCTTGACGACGTTGCCGTCGGGCCCGGCGGTCTCGACCAGCAGCGAGTTGTTGAACGCCTCGCGACAGATCTTGGCGGCGTGGTCGCCGGAGCCGACGTCCAGGCCCCACACGGCACCCCGACCGCGCACGTCGGCGTCGATCTGCGGGTACTCGTCGGCGATCCGTTGCAGCCCGGCGCGCATCTGTTCGCCGTGTTCGGCGGTGGTGCGCGTCAGGGTGTCGTCGTGCCACAGGTCCAGTGCGGCGGTGCCGGTCACGAACGCCGGGTTGTTGCCCCGGAACGTGCCGTTGTGTTCGCCCGGTGCCCACTGGTCGTACTCGGGGCGGATCAACGTCAGGGCCATCGGCAGACCGGACCCGCTGATCGACTTGGACACGCACACGACGTCGGGGTCCAGTCCGTACTCGGTGAAACTGAAGAACTCGCCGGTGCGTCCGCACCCCATCTGGACGTCGTCGATCACCAGCAGGATCCCGTGGCGGCGGCACAGTTCCTCCAGCGCCCGCAGCCACTGGGCGCGCGCGACGTTGATGCCGCCT
>CAZVFF010000368.1:0-2111 GCA_964626395.1 uncultured Iamiaceae bacterium
GCCGAGTTCCATCAGGTTGTCCGAGTCGCGGGTCGGCAGGTCGGTGTGGCGCACCAGGATCCGGTGGATCAACGCGTTCAGGCGCCGGTCGACCCAGCGGCTGCGCGAGATGTACAGCAACGCCAACATCCCCAGACCCAACTCCAACAACCGCAGCACCGGCGGTCCGGCCCCGCCGCTGCGGAACCCGATGATCAACGTGCCCGCCCCGGCGACGATCCCGGCGTTGCCGAGGAACATGAGCCACATGATCACCTTGCGCCGGACCGGATGGTTGATGACGTCCTCGGATTCGGTGGTGGTGAACCCCGCGCCGGTGAACGCGGAACGCGCCTGGAACCGTGCGGTGGCCCGCGACATGCCCGATGCGGTGAGGATCACCGTGGCCACACGGGTCACCAGCAGCGACAACGCGACGACGATCAACAGGGCGGCGATGGAATACATGGCGGTCCCATTTTCGCGCGTGTCCCGCTTCACGGGTCCGACCCGGTCGCGGGGATGCCACAATGCGGGACCATGCTCCCCCGCCCGAGCCGGTTCCGGATCCGCGCGCTCACCCTGACCGTCGTGGTGGCGATCGGACTCGTCACGGCGTGTTCGTCGGCTTCGCCCGATCCGTCATCGTCTCCGCAGAGCGGGGGGAACACGGTGGACGACACGGCCGCCGCCGGCATCGACGACCCGGACGCGTTGGCCCGCGACCTGGCCGACCGGGGCCCGCACCCGGTCGGGTTCACCCGGGACCGCCTCGACGACGGCCGCGACGTGGTCGTGTGGTACCCGTCCACCGACGACGCCGTGGCCGACAAACCGACCGAGACGATCGACCTGGTCGGGTTCCTGTCGGCGGAGCTGCAGGCAAAGGTCCCCGACGCCGACCGGGTCACCTACGACGTCGACGCGTACGAGGACGCCGAACCGCTCGCCGGTGCCCACCCGGTGGTCGTGTTCTCCCACGGGTTCGCCGGGTTCGCGGAACAGTCCGTGGACATCACCACCCATCTCGCCTCCCGTGGGTGGATCGTCGCCGCACCGAACCACGTGGAACGGTCCCTGGACGGCCTGCTCGGTGACGCCGCCGACGAGGTCACCGGCGACGCCGACGACCCCGAGGTGCTCGCCGCGACACTGGATTGGCTGACCGCCCGCAACGACGAACCCGACGGATTGTTCACCGGCAACGTCGATTCGAACCGGGTCGCCGTGGCCGGGCCCTCCCGCGGGGCGAGCGCCGCGTACCTGGCCGCCGCCGACGACGACCGGTTCGGTGCGTTCATCGCGTACTCGATCGACGTGTCCGATTCGTCCGACGACCCGCCCGTGCCCGAGGTGCCCGGCATGGTCATGTCCGGCACCGCGGACGGCATCAACGACCCGGCCGCCGGACGCGCCGCGTTCGCCACGATGACCTCCCCGAAATACCTGGTCGAGATCGAGGGCGCCGGGCACCTGGTGTTCTCCGACATCTGCGAGATCGGCAAGGACGAGGGCGGGATCGTCGAACTCGCGAAGCAACTGGAGTTGCCGATCCCCGACGAGCTGCTGGCACTGGGCACCGACGGGTGCACCGATGAGTTCCCGCCGGTGACCTACGCGCTCGGCGCGATCCGGGCAGCGACCGTCGCGTTCCTGGACGACGCCCTCGACGTCGGCGGCGCCGACGCGGCGGCCGACGCGGACGCGGTGCTGGCCAGCGGGCCGCTCAGCAGCCTGGGAACCCCCGTCGAGGTCACTGCCGACTGACGGGTCGACGGGGGCGGCACGCCGACGGGCGCGCGGTGGCCGATGGGCGCGATCACGCTCGCCCGGATCGGCCGTGGCCGCGCCCGCGGGCGCGACCCGACGCCGAAACCGAGCTGCCGTCGGCGAACCCGAAAAGACCACCTTGGAGCGACTTCCGGTGTGTTCCCGGCCGGAATGGCCGTGCGAGTCGCTCCGACACTGGACTGGCGACCATCGGGAGCCTCCGTGCGAGCGCCCCCGGCGGCGAAGAACCGATCCAGCCGTCCACACCCGACCGACGCGCCCGCGGGCGCCGCCGGGCGCTCCCCGACCCGAGGCCCACCGGACCGGATCGGTCGGTCTTCGGTCACCCCACCACCCCCGAA
>CAZVFF010000369.1:0-2106 GCA_964626395.1 uncultured Iamiaceae bacterium
GGGGGAGACCCGGGCACCGCCGGGCCGACCGGTGGCGAACGTGGCGCCGATGCGGCTGCGTGCCACGTTCGGCGCGGAACCTGTCGCCGGGTTGCTACGGTCACGGGTGAGGGCTGGTGATCGGGAGAGGGTGATGACGTGGGTCGGGTACGAGACGCGGCGGATCGTCTGCGCTACGGGTTCTACCGTCGGACGGGTCTGAGCCTGCGGAAACGCCGTGCGTTCCAGCGCATGGTCGGCCACGTCACCGAGCCGGTCACCCGACTGGCCCGGGTGGCGGCCGGCCGCGAGCAGCATCTGGACATCGCCGGACACGACGTGGTGCTGCCGCCGGAACACCGCCTGGCGTACTACCGCCACCGCGACGCGTTCTACGACGTGCACCCGGCGGGTCTGCTGGCCGCGCTGGCCGGGCGGGTCGGGACGTTGCGGTTGATCGACATCGGCGCGAACGTCGGCGACACGGCGTCGGGCGCGCTCGGGGCGGCGTCGAACATCACGGTCCTCGCGGTGGAGGGCAACCCGACGTTCGCGCGCTACGCGCGCCGCAACCTGGCGTCGTTCGGTGAGCGGGCCAGGGTGTGCGAGGCCTTCGTCGGTCCGCCTCGCGGCATCGCTGCGGTGTACCGGTCCAACGGCGAGGGCAGCGGTGCGTTCGTGGCGGGCCACCCCGCGGGTTCGGAGGTGCCGGTCCGGTGGGTGTCACCCGCCGAGTTGATCGGCGATGCCGGCGAGGCGGACCTGGTCGTGTGGAAGTCCGACATCGACGGCCTCGACATCCACGTGCTGGCCGAACACTGGGACGTGATCACCGACGCGTGCGAGGTGGTCTGGTTCGAATACGACCCGGTCTCCACGCTCGGCGATGCCTCCGATGTCGCTGCGCTCGTGGAACGTGTCGGCGTGAGCGGTCGGGGAATGATCGTGTTCGACAACCTCGGCAACCGACTGGTGGCCGTGGCACCCACCGGAGACACCGCGGGGACGTTGCGCGACCTGACCGGTTGGCTGTATGCGCAGCGTGCCGGTCACATCATGGTCCGGTACTTCGACGTGTGGCTGGTCTCGGCGGACCTCTGGTCGGCGGTGGCGACCGTGGGTCTGCAGCCGAACCCGGCGACGACCACCCCGGACCCCGGCTGAGCCGTTCGCCGGTGGGCTACGGTGCGACGCGCCATGGCCGCCCCACGCACGTCCGGTCCGATGATCGCGTGGATCACGACCGATCTGGAGGCCCTGGACGACCCCGACCGGGACATCGAGCCGGTCACCGTGGCATTGGCCGCACGGGGCGTCGGTGTCGAGCCCGTCCGGTGGCGTGCATCCCCCGATCCGGACTGGTCACGGTTCACGTGTGCGGTGATCCGCAGTCCGTGGGACTACCCCGAACACCTCGAGACGTTCGCGTCGTGGCTCGAGTCCGTCGAGGCGGCGCTCCCGGTGTTCAACGAACCGGACACGATCCGGTGGAACCTCGACAAGTCGTACCTACCGGAGCTCGAGCAGGCCGGTGTCCCGATCGTGCCGACCGCGTTGTGCGACAGCGGGACCGGCGTCCGTGACGAGTTCCAGCGGTTGTGGTCCGCAGGCCACGCCCGGGTCGTCGTCAAACCGAACATCTCGGCGGGATCCCGGGACACCGGCCTGTTCGCCATCGATGATCCGGCGGCACAGCGTCTCGCCGAGCACATCGTGGTTTCCCGACGACGGGTCGTGGTCCAGCCGGAGATCCCGAGCGTCGTGCCGACCGACGGCTTCGACTCCGACGCCGGTGGGCTGGCGCTGGGCGGTCTGCTCCTGGCGGGCATCGCCGCCGGGGGCGTCGTCGTCACCCGACGCCGCACCGCGCAGGACTGAGTCCCGCGCCCCGTGCGAGGGGGACGGTCGGTGCCCGCCGACCGTCCCCCTCGGGCAGGGCGCCGTGTCACTGCGCTGGGCACGCCACGCCCTCACGCTGGCCGAGCGGGGGCTGCTGCCCGGCGGCGCCCCGATCCGGTGCGCGGACCACATCGCCTCCCTGGCGACGCTCGCCGCCGAGGAACTGGTCGGCGCGACGGCCGGAGCCGTCCTCGGGCCGCTGCTCGACCTGCTGCCGTCGCGCCGCCT
>CAZVFF010000370.1:0-2075 GCA_964626395.1 uncultured Iamiaceae bacterium
TGGTCACCGATTGCGACTACGAGGCACGCGACACGCTCACGAGTCTGACGATGGGCACGCTCAGCCTGGTCATGCCCCTGGTGTGGCCGAAGATCGTCGATCCGATCACGCCGGGTCGGGGGAGGTACGCGAAGTACCTGATCGGCGGCACGGTCGCCGCGTTCGGGGTGACCACCATCGCCGATGTGGTCGTACGGCGCACCGCCGACGCCGCCGAAGACACACCCGGGGACACGGACCCGACGACCCGCGACGGTGCCACCGGCACGTCCGCCGGCACCGCGCGTCGGGCCACCGACACGCCCGGGGACACGTCGACCCGACGTCGCCGCCGGATGTGGAACCGCCTCGCGAAACGCGTGGCCCGTTACGGGGGCGCGGCGACGATCGCCGGTGGTGTGGTGGCGGCGACGACCGCCTGGAACAACCTGATCCGCCCGCAACGCATGTGGCGCAACCGGATCGTGCCCGACCTGGGCACCGGTGTGGTGGCGTGGAGCGTCGCGATCCTGGGCTGGGATTTCCTGTACTACCTGAACCACCGGATCTGGCATTCGACCCGGTTCATGTGGGCGAACCACGTCATGCACCACTCCAGCGAGCGGTACAACCTGTCCACGGCGTTGCGTCAGGCCATCACCGACCCGTTGTTGATCCTCGTCCCCTACTCGGGTCTGAGCCTGCTGGGGGTCCGCCCCGAGCTGATCGCCACGTCGCGGGGCATCAACCTGCTGTACCAGTACTGGATCCACACCGACGCGATTCGCACGCTGGGTCCGTTGGAGTCGTTCGCGAACACCCCGTCGCACCACCGGGTGCACCACGGTTCGGACCTCGAGTACATCGACCGGAACCACGGCGGGATGCTGATCGTGTTCGACCGGGCCCTGGGCACGTTCACCCGTGAACGCCAGACCCCCACCTACGGGCTCACGAAGAACATCGAATCGTTCAACCCGCTGGTGGTCGCCACCCACGAGTACGTGGACATCCTGCGCGACGTCGCGGGTTCGGACAACTGGCGGGACCGGTTGTCGTTCACGTTCCGCGGTCCGGGTTGGGCCTATGAACGCCACCGTGAAGCCACCGGGCGTCACGCGGCCGTCCCGCACGTGACCACGAACGGAACGTCGCCGGACGAACCCATGGTGCCGACCCCGGTGACCGGTACCGACGACGCACTCGGGATCGCCGCCGGGGGCTGAATCCCCCGCTCGTCCGGGACGTGCCGGGACCGGGCCCGACGTGGCGGCCGGACCGGCCGGTCAACCGCGGGACGGGCGCCCCATGCGTTCCAGGTAGGCGGCCCGGGCTGCTTTGCAGTCCTCGTCGTGCAGTGCGGCCGACAGGCTGTCGACGTCGTTCCATGCCCGGGCGGCACCCACCATCTGTGCGGTCACCGCGTTGGTGTGGGTCTTGGTGGCCTGCACCGCCAGTGGCGCCTTGGCCGCGATGGACGCGGCGAGCTGGTCGACGACCGAGTCGAGGTCCTCGGAGGCGACGACCCGGTTGAGGAACCCGATTTCGCGTGCTTCGGCCGCACCGAACGCCCGGCAGGTGATCACCAGTTCCTTCGTGCGGGCCGGGCCGATCTCGCGGACCAGTCGGGGGATCCCGCCCCAGGCGAGCGGGATGCCCAGGTCCACTTCGGGGATCGAGAAGCGGGCGCTGTCGGTGGCGATCCGCAGGTCGCACGCGGCCGCCAACACCAGTCCCCCACCGACGCACCAGCCGCGCAACGCCGCGATCGCCGGTTGGCGCATCGCCTCGACCGCCTCGGCCATGATCCGCCCGGCGTCGCCGGCGTGACGCGGGGTCTTCGCGCCGACGAACGCTTCCAGGTCTGCACCGGCGGTGAAATGGTCGCCGGCACCTGCGACCACGACCACCCGGACGTCGTCGTTGCGGTGGAACCATGCCGCCGCGGCGGCGATCTCGTCCAACAGTCCGGTCGAGAGTGCGTTGCGTTTGGCGGGCCGGTTCAGCGTCATGCGCCCGATCGGGCCGGTGGCTTCCACGATGAGGTTGGCGAATTCCGGTGGCGCGTCCATGGCGTGACGCTATCGGTCCGGGCC
>CAZVFF010000371.1:0-2073 GCA_964626395.1 uncultured Iamiaceae bacterium
GGTCACGATCCGGACGCGGTCTCGGGGGTTCACGGCCCCCAAGGGTGCACGCCCGGCGGCGCCCGGGTCAACGCGTCGGAGGGCGCCGCCACGGTGAGCCGTTGCGCGCCGACCCGGTGAGCATCGCCGGACCACGGCCGACACCGCCGTTACGCTGGGCCCGTGGCGAAGAAATCCGACGGCGACTTCCAGACCATCGACGAGAGTCCGAACCCGGCGACGGTGTTCAAGCTGGTCGTGTTCCTCGTCGTGTTCGCGTACGCGGTGGCGTTCATCCTGTCGAACTCGAAGAAGGTGGAGATCAGCTTCGTGTTCTTCACCGTCCAGTCCCGGGCCTGGCTGGGGTTCATCGCCTCGCTGGTCATCGGCGCCCTGTTGGGTCTGCTGATCGGCTGGGCCCGCAAACGCGGGCGGGACTGAACCACGCCCGAACCGGTCTTCTCCGACGTCGGCGACGAGTCGATCGCCTGGCAGGAGGCCCGCCGGCAACGCAACGCGGACGGCACGACCTCGTCGGTGTGGGAGAAGTGGCTCGCGTTCGGCACCGACCCGGTGTACCTGTCGTTGTACGCACGCTGGGATCCGGGCATGATCGTGCGTCGTCACGGCCACAACTCGCCCCACGTGGTGCACGTGCTGTCGGGTCTGCTGTGGTGCGGGGATCGACCGTTGCGTGCCGGGGCGCACATCGAGTTGCCGCCGGGCGCCGCGTTCGGGCCGTTCCATGCCGGCCCGGAGGGCTGTGAACTGTTCGAGGTGATGATGGGCGACCCGCGTTCGTGGGGTGACCGGCCGGAACGGTACGAGGCGTTGTGCGCGGAACACGGCGTCACCCCGTTGGCGGACCCGCCGGTGGACCTGCCCCCGGGTATGGAGGACCTGCGCCGCTCCTGGGCCGGTCAGGGTCCCGCCGGGTCCGGCGCGACGGTTTCCGACGGGCCGAGCTCGACGCCGTACCCCTCGTCGACGAACCCGCCGAAGGGCACCTCGCCACCGAAGGGCACGTCGTCGGCGTCGGGGACGCCGTAACCGGGCATGCCCAGGTTCACACGGTCGTCGGTGAACCCGCACTCGTCGTGGGCGTAGGTGGCCATCTCGTACGCGGCGCCGATCGTGCCCCGGTGTTCGGTCAACTCGTTGTAGAACACGCCGATCCGGCTCGTGTCGACCGGGATCGTGATCTCCTCGAAACCGCCGTCGTCACGGGGGATCTCGAGCACCTGTGTCCTGTCCGCACCCGGGGCGAGGTCGTGCGCGATGCGGTCCGCCGAGTCGCCCAGCGAGGCGACCGTGTGACGGATCGTGCGTGGCGCGACCCGTTCCAGGGCGCGGAACTGCCCGGCCGCGGTGCGCATCGCCGCTTCGGCCTGCGCGTCGGTGCCGTCCTCGACCTGCACCGACAACTCCGCGAACGACGGGACCTGCTGCAGTTCGTCGCAGAACGCGGCCTCGTCACCGTCGTAGGGGGCACAACCGATCACGAACGCCAACAGCACCAGCGCCACGAACACCAGCGCCGCGATGCGCATCCAGGGGGGACGCCGCGTCTGGTCACCCGCCGACGGTGCCGGTTTCGCGGGTGTCACCCGTGAGCTGCCCTCACCGGACGCCGCGGCTTTCGGGTTCCCCGACCGGCGCTTCGGGTTGCCCGACCGGCCTTTCGAACCGCCGCCGGTGCGACGCGACGATCCCCGGCCCCGGCCGGAGCCGTCCGCGTTCACCGACACCACCCCGCAGGCCGGGTCACGACCCCGGTGACCTGCAGTTTCACCGGGCCGCCTCGGCCAGTTCACGCAGTTCGGTCACCGCGTGGGCGAGCCCTTCGGGGTCCCGGAACAGCGCGGAACCGGCAACGAGCACGTTCGCACCGGCCCGTGCCGCACCGGCGATCGTGTCGGGGGCGATCCCCCCGTCGACCTCGATCTCCACGTCGTGGCCGGACGCCTCGATCATGTCGGCGACCTCGGTGATCTTGGGTTCCATCGTGGCGATGTAGGCCTGCCCGCCGAAGCCGGGCTCGACGGTCATCACCAGCACCATGTCGACCAGATCCAGCACGTGGGCGACCGCGGA
>CAZVFF010000372.1:0-2070 GCA_964626395.1 uncultured Iamiaceae bacterium
AGGTGCCGACACCGTTCCTGGTGCTGGCCACCCAGAACCCGATCGAGTCCGAGGGCGTGTACCAGCTTCCCGAGGCACAACGCGACCGGTTCCTGATGAAGGTCATCGTCGACTACCCGAGCCTGGCCGAGGAGGTCGAGATCGTGCACCGGGTCGGGGTGCGTGCACCGGTCGCCGACCGGGTGATCGACCCGGAGCGCCTGCTGGAGCTGCAGGCCGCCGCCGACGCGGTCTACGTCGACCACTCGGTGGTGGACTACGCCGTCCATCTGGTGTTCGCGACGCGCGAACCCGCACGGTTCCGGCTCGAGGCGATCGAGCCGTACCTCGCGTACGGCGCGAGTCCCCGGGCGAGCCTGGGACTGATCGCTTCGGCACGGGCGCTGGCGCTGCTGCGCGGACGCTCCTACGTGCTCCCCCAGGACGTGTTCGACGTGGCACCCGATGTGTTGCGACACCGGTTGGTGCCCTCCTACGAGGCGCTCGCCGAATCGATCGGCGTGGACCGGATCCTCGCGAGGATCCTGTCCACGGTGCCCGCACCGCGCCTGTCGCCGGCCGCCGAGGACCGGCCGCAGATGGTTCCGCCCCCACCGCGGCCGAACCCGCCGGTGGACCCGTCGACCGGGGCGCCCGCCCCCTGGGCACCGACCCCGGCGCCGCCGTCACCGTGACCCCCGACGTGTTCGGGGCCGCCGGCGGCGACCGGGCACGCATCGACGAGGTCCTGCGACGCCTGGAATGGACCGTGATCCACCGCCTGGACGGGCTGCTCCACGGTGACCACGCGGGCCTGGTACCCGGGCACGGTTCGGAGTTGGGCGAGACCCGGGCCTACGTCGCAGGCGACGACATCCGCCGTATCGACTGGAACGTGACCGCCCGCATGCAGGAGCCCTTCCTGCGTGCCACGATCGCGGACCGCGAACTGGAGACCTGGGTGCTGGCCGACCGGTCGTCCAGCATGGACTTCGGCACGGCCCGGTCCACCAAGGCCGATCTCGCGTTGGCGGCGATGGCGGCCATCGGGCTGCTCACCGCACACACCGGTAACCGGATCGGTGCGGTCCTGTGCGGGCCGGACTCCGAACAGGTGTTGGCGGCCCGGGGCGGTCGGTCACACCTGTTCCGCATCCTGCACACCGCGGCCCGTCCCCGCGACGCCGGCCCGGGGCGGGCGCCGATGGCCGACGGGCTGCGCCGTCTCGGAGCCCTCGCCCGACGCCGCGGGCTGGTCGTGGTCATCTCCGACTTCCTCGATGTCGAACCGTTGGAACAGCCGTTGCGACGACTCGCGTTGCGTCACGAGGTGCTCGCGATCGAGATCGTCGACCCCCGCGAACTGACGTTGCCCGACGTGGGCACCCTGGCCGTGTCGGATCCGGTGACGGGCCGTTCGATCCGGGTGGATTCGTCATCCCGGGTCGTGCGGGAACGTTTCGCGCGCGCCGCCACGGCCCAACGCGAGCAGATAGCGGCGTTGTTGGCGAGGGCCGGGGTCGAACATCTGGAGTTGCGCACCGATCGTGACTGGGTGATGGACCTGGTGCGTCACGTCGCGTTGCGTCGGCGACGTCGCAGCGGCGCGGGCGCGGTGCGGGTGGGCCGGTGAACCCGGTGGCCCTGGCACTGACGTTCCAGGCGCCGGAACGATGGTGGTTGCTGCTACCGGTCGTCGCCGTGATCGCCGGTTACGTCGTCGTCCAGCAGCGACGCCCGAAGGTGACCGCGCGTTTCACGAACCTGGAACTGCTCGAATCGGTCGTCCCGCGGGGTCGGGACTGGAAACGGCACGTCGGGTCGATCTGTTTCGCACTCGGGTTGGTGGCCCTCGTCGGGTCGTTGGCGCAACCCCACACCGAACGGCGGGTTCCTTCGGACCGGGGCACGGTGGTGTTGGCGATCGACGTGTCGTTGTCGATGGATGCGACCGACGTGTCCCCGAACCGGATCCGGGCGGCCCAGGAAGCCGCACTGTCGTTCCTGTCGAGCGTCCCCGACCGTTTCAACGTCGGGATCGTCTCGTTCCACGGCGCCGCGTCGGTGCTGGTGCCCCCGACGACCGACCGG
>CAZVFF010000373.1:0-2059 GCA_964626395.1 uncultured Iamiaceae bacterium
CATCCTGGGCAACGGCAACATCGGCGAAGCGCTGGTCGACCGTATCGAGTCGCGGGCGGACACGATCGCGGCACGCACCGGGATCCGACTGGAGCTGGGCGGTGTCGCGGTGCGCACCCTGGAGGAGCTGCGATCCACCCACCTGGACGCGGACCTGGTCACCACCGACGCGCCGGCGATCTGCAACGACCCGGACATCGACGTCGTCGTCGAACTCGTCGGCGGGATCGAACCGGCCGGGGCGTTCGTCCGGGCCGCGCTCGCCGCCGGCAAACCGGTCGTCACCGCGAACAAGGCACTGATCGCCGCGACCGGATCCGAACTGTACGACGCCGCTCGGGACGCGGGCGTGGACTTCCTGTTCGAAGCCGCGGTCGGGGGCGGCATCCCGATCATGCGGCCGTTGCGCGAATCGCTGATCGGTGATCGCATCACCCGGGTGCTGGGCATCGTCAACGGCACCACCAACTACATCCTGACCCGCATGACCGAGGACGGTTCGGACTTCGACGACGTGCTGGGCGAGGCCCAACGGCTCGGGTTCGCCGAAGCCGACCCGACCGCCGACATCGACGGGCACGACGCCGCCGCGAAAGCCGCGATCCTCGCCACGATCGCGTTCGGCACCACGGTCACCGCGGACGAGGTGCACACCGAGGGCATCCGCCGCATCACCGCGGACCTGATCGAACGTGCCGGTCGGCTGGGGTACGTCATCAAACTGCTGGCGGTCGCCGAACGGGTCCCGGGTGCCGACGGCAACGAACAGGTCGCGGTGCGGGTCCATCCGGCGATGATCCCCGACGACCATCCCCTGGCCACGGTGCGCGACAGTTTCAACGCCGTGTTCGTCCAGGGCGAGGCCGTCGACGACCTCATGTTCTACGGCCGCGGTGCCGGTGGTGGGCCGACGGCCACCGCCGTGCTCGGCGACGTGGTCGATGCCGCGTTGAACCTGCAACGGGGTGTGTACGCCGACGTCGGCACCCTGGTCCCGGCCACGGTGCGCGACATCGCCGATCTGCGCAGCGACTACTACCTGGACATCGAGGTGCTCGACCGCCCCGGCGTGTTGCACGCGGTCGCCGGGGTGCTCGCCCGACACGGCGTGTCGGTGCGGTCGATGGAACAGGTCGATCTGCCCGCCGGTGCCCGCCTGATCTTCATCACCCACACCGTGCGTGAAGCCGACGTCCAGGCCGCCCGCAACGACCTGGCGGGCCTGGACGTGGTGACCGACACCGGTCGGCTGGTACGGGTGGTCGCCGGTGAGTGACCCCGCCATGCGGTACGTTTCCACCCGCGGAACGGCAGAGGCGCTCGAATTCGGCGACGTGCTGCTGCGCGGCCTGGCCGACGACGGCGGGCTGTACGTGCCGGCGACCTGGCCGTCGCAGAACCTGGCGGGCCTGGCCGACGACGCCGGCTACACCGAGGTGGCCGAAGCCGTCATGTGGCCCTACGTGGCCGGCACGATCGACCGCGACACGTTCGCCGGGATCATCGCCGACGCGTACGCCACGTTCCGGGACCCCGCCGTGGTGCCGTTGCACGACCTGGGCGGCGGACACCACCTCGCCGAGCTGTTCCACGGGCCGACGCTCGCGTTCAAGGACGTCGCGTTGCAGCTGGTCGGCCGCCTGTTCGACCACGAACTCACCGCTCGGTCCCGCCGGGCGACGATCGTGGTGGCCACCTCGGGTGACACCGGTTCCGCCGCGATCGAAGGCTGCCGGGGCCGGGGGTCGCTCGACATCGTCGTGTTGCACCCCCACGGACGGGTGTCGGAGGTGCAGCGTCGCCAGATGACGACCGTGGACGAACCCAACGTGCACAACATCGCGGTGGAGGGCACCTTCGACGATTGTCAGGATCTGGTCAAGGCCCTGTTCGCCGACCACGCGTTCCGGGACCGGGTCGGGCTGTCGGCGATGAACTCGATCAACTGGGGTCGGGTGATGGCCCAGATCGTGTACTACGTGACCACCCAGCGCACCCTGGGTGGACCGGTGGCGTTCTCGGTGCCCACCGGCAACTTCGGCAACATCCTGGCCGGGTG
>CAZVFF010000374.1:0-2032 GCA_964626395.1 uncultured Iamiaceae bacterium
GTTCCAGTCGGGCCGCCAGACCGGGCCGGCCGATGACCCGTTCCACGAACGCGGCGCCGTCGCCGGTCAGGGTGTCGCCCTCGGGGTGGGCCAGACGTTCCTTCACCGTGACCCCACGGGCGTCGCGGCGCTTGACCTCCAACATGGTCGTGCCCGAATCCACGTAGGTGCGGATCCGCACCTTGTAACGGTGGCGGCGCCGCAACGCCGCACCCCGGTACGACTCGTCGTCGGGGGTGTCGAAGTACACGGTGCGATAGCGGAAGCTGCGGCGACCGTCCATCGTGAGCACCGAGTTCGTCCCGTCCAACGTCGCGAACAGTCCTTCCGCGATGGCGTGGTCCAGTGTGTACTTGCGGTCGGTGCGGACCTGCAACGCGGCGACCTCGTCCAGTTCGGCCAAGCCGATCGTGGGTAGGCCCTCCACGGCGGCGACCAACACGTCGCGCCCGGTCAGGTCGCGCCCGGTCAGGTCGCGCCCGGTCACGTCACCGGCCCGTCCGCCGACGCACGCGGTCCGGGGTCGGTGTCGCGGGGCAGGACATAGCGCACCTCGACCATGGTCGTGTCGTTGACGAAGTCCACCCGTTTGATCAGCAGGTAGGTGATCTTCGCGCCCAGGGTCCCCTCCAGGTGCGCGATCAGTTCGGGTTCGTCGGTGAACGCCTCACCCAGGGTCATCGACTGGTGTCGGGTCCGCGGGCTGACCCGGGGATGGTCCACGACGAACAGCACCGCGAGGATGATCAGGCTCAGGGTCGGCGCCATCCATGCCGGGTCGACGACCACCCCGTTGACCAGGCCCAACGCCAACGCGGCGAAGTAGTAGGCGATCTCCTGCTGTTCCAGTTCCTGGGAACGCAGACGGATGATCGACAGCACCCCGAACAACCCGAAACCGAGGCCGACACCGACCTCGGCGGACACCAACGCGACGCTGACCGCCAGTACACCGATGTTCAGCACGATGTAGCTGAGCAGCAGGTCCTTGCGGCGGTAGCGGGGGAAGTAGATGGCGAACGCCATCACGAGCACGACGACCAGGTCGAAACTGACGTTGAACCACTGCGGCATCGGAGGGGACCTCGATCCTGCGGGGACGCGACGGCCGGATCACCGGGTTGGTGCCACCCGACGGAACGTGGATCGTTCCCCGGGGTCCCGGACGACGGTCGTCCGGTCATGCTGTACGGGCGAACCGACCGGTCCAAACTAGCCGAACCGGTCCGACGGCGATCGCGCGGGGCGCGGTCAGTCGACGGGATAGTCGTCGATGGAAGTCTCGACGTGCTCGGTGATGAACGCGATGCGGGTCCGCAACCAGTCGGCGATGAACTCGGGATCGTCCATCGGTTCGGCGTCACCGAAACGGTGCTCGTCGACGACGGTGTCCACGGTGTCCTTCCACCGGAGCCGGTCGTTGGCCTTGGCGGGTTCCAGCGACGCGGCGACCTCGAGCAGTTCGTCGGGGATCTTCTCGATTTCGGGCAGTGCGACGTTCCAACGTTCGGCGACCCGCGCTCGGAACCACGGGTCCTGGAAGACACGCATCACCCAGTGCCGTTCACCCACGTACTCCTCGTCGGAGGTCGACTCCGACCCGGGCGGTGCCCGGGTGGTGAACCACGGTTTCGTCGTCTCGGCGTACAGGCTGAGCCGCGTACCCAACGACGTGTCGAAGTCCCAGGCCGGCCCGAAGTACAGCTTGTCGTCCCCACGTTTCTTGTAGAAGTACAGGCTGTCGGAGTAGGCGTCGGTGTTGACGGTCGTCTCCTGCACGATCCACAGGTCGATGAACGAGTCGACGTCCAGGTAGCGGCGGTAGCCGGTGTCCGGGTCGGTGAAGTCGTCGGCGAACAACGCCGCTTCGAAGGTGTTCACGAAGTCACGGATGTAGGCGAGCTGGTCGTCGTTGCTGTCCTTCTTCTGGGGGCGTTGCACGTGGATCTTGACCTGGTGCGGGGTGATCCACCCGTTCTTGTCCGGTCGGGCACCCCAGGCGATCTGCAACAGGTAGCCGCCGGTGAGGGCG
>CAZVFF010000375.1:0-2029 GCA_964626395.1 uncultured Iamiaceae bacterium
CATGCAGGCGAACGTGGCGTCACGCATGCGGCGGTACTCGGCGTCGGCCAGGGTCTGGGCGGGCGCGATCGTGATCGAGTCCCCGGTGTGCACCCCCATCGGGTCGAGGTTCTCGATCGAGCACACGATCACACAGGTGTCCGCGTTGTCGCGCATGACCTCGATCTCGTACTCCTTCCAGCCGGCGATCGACTGTTCGATGAGCACCTCGGAGATGGGGCTGGCCGCCAGCCCGGCGGTGACGATGCGGGTGAACTCGTCGGGTGTCGACGCGATCCCGGTGCCCTTGCCACCCAGGATGTAGGCGGGACGGACGATCACCGGCAACCCGATGTCGGCGAGGATCGCCTCGGCCTCGGCGAGGTCGTGCGCGGTGCCCGACTCGGGGACGTCCAGGCCGATCGAGACCATCGCGTCCTTGAACCGGGCACGGTCCTCGGCGGTGGCGATCGCCTGGGCGTCGGCGCCGAGCATCTCGACCCCGAAACGTTCCAGGATCCCCTGTTCGTCCAGTTCGGTCGCCAGGTTCAACGCGGTCTGGCCGCCCAGCGTGGGCAGCAACGCGTCGGGCCGTTCGACGTCGATGATCCGGGTCAGGGTGGCCACGTCGAGTGGTTCGACGTAGGTGGCGTCCGCGAAGTCCGGGTCGGTCATGATCGTCGCGGGGTTCGAGTTCACCAGGATCACCCGGTAACCCTCGTCGCGCAGGACCCGGCACGCCTGGGTTCCCGAGTAGTCGAACTCGCACGCCTGGCCGATCACGATCGGACCCGAACCGATCAGCAGGATGGATTGGATGTCATCTCTGCGAGGCATCAGTCCCGGTGCTCCTTCATGAGTTGTTCGAACCGTTCCAACAGATACGTCCCGTCACGGGTGCCCGGCGGTGGCTCGGGATGGAACTGGACGCCGAACGCGGGGACGTCGACCGCTTCGATGCCCTCGACGGTTCCGTCGTTGAGGTTCTCGTGGGTGACCCGGATCCGGGTCGCGCCGGTGGCGTCCACCGTGAAGGCGTGGTCGTGGGCGGTGATCTCCACGTCGCCGTGATCGACCCTGCGGACCGGATGGTTCACCCCGTGGTGGCCGAAAGGCAACCGGGTCACGGCCCCGCCCAGGGCGAGCCCGATGAGCTGGTGGCCGAAGCCCACCCCGAACACCGGCACCGGGCCGAGCAGGTCTCCGACGGTGGCGACCAGGTCGGCGCGTGCACCCGGGTCGCCCGGCCCGGACGACAGGAACACCCCGTCGGGGTCGTCGGCGAGCACCTCGGCGGCCGGGGTCGACGCCGGCACGATCTCGACGGTTCCCAGCGTGGCCAGCCCGGCGGTCGACGCGCGGGTGATCCCGAAGTCGTAGGCGACGACACGGCGCGCCCCCGCACCGGTGGACGCGACGCTGGTCCGTCCGGTCGATCCCACCCGTTCGGTCGGGTCGATCCCGTCGGTGAAGCGCGCGACCGCGTCGCGTAGCGCGGCTTCGTCCAGGTGTCCCTCGACGGACTCGTCGACGATCCCGAACACCCCGGGCATCGAACCGGCATCGCGCAGGTGGCGGGTCAACCGTCGCGTGTCGATTCCGGCGATCACCGGGATGTCGTGGTCGGCGAGGAAGTCGCCGATCGAACGCGTCGCCCGCCAGTTGCTCATGCGTCGGGTGAGTTCGCGCACGATCACCCCGTCGACGAACGGTCGGGCTGCGGCGTCGTCGTCCGGGGTCGTGCCGTAGTTGCCGATCTGGGGGTAGGTGAAGGTCACCAACCGTCCGGCGTTGACCGGGTCGGTGAGGATCTCCTGATAGCCGGCCATGGCGGTGTTGAACACCACCCGGCCCGCCGCGATGCGTCCCGCCCGTTCCGGCGGCGGTGCGCCACCGAACCCCTCACCTTCGAAGATCGTCCCGTCGGCCAACACCAGCAGTGCCGCCACGGGGTCGGTGACCGGGGAGTTCGGGGTGTTCGGATTCAAAGGACGTTCCCGTCTTCCACCACTGGTTCGCCGGCGAAGATCGTGTGGCGCACCCTGCCGGT
>CAZVFF010000376.1:0-2025 GCA_964626395.1 uncultured Iamiaceae bacterium
GGGTTCGACCTGTGCATCGACGTGTGGGGGGCAGACCACCACGGCTACGTGCCCCGGATGCGAGCCGCACTGGCTGCGCTCGGCCACGATCCAGCCACCTTCGAGGTCGCGATCACCCAGATGGTGAAACTCGAACGCGACGGTGTCGAGGTGAAGATCTCCAAACGCACCGGGGACCTGATCGAGCTGCGTGACCTGATCGACGACCTCGGCCCGGATGCGGTGCGGATCACCTACCTGTTGCAGTCGATCGACACCCGCCAGACCGTCGACCTGGACGCGGCGGTCGCCCGGTCCATGGACAACCCCGTGTACTACGTGCAGTACGCGCACGCCCGGATCCACCAGTTGGCCGCGAAAGCCGCCGACCGGGGCGTCGAGCGCGGCCCGTTGGCCGACGCGGACCTGTCGGTGCTCACCGGGGAGCGGGAACTGGACCTGTTGCGGGTGCTGGGTGAACTGCCCGACGTGGTCGCCACCGCCGCGGCCGAACGGGCGCCGCACAAGGTCGTCACCTGGCTGCGGGCCACGGCCGGGGCGTTCCACGGCTTCTACCACGACCACCCGGTGCTGGGTGACGACGTGCCCGAAGGGGTGACCCGGGCGCGGCTGTGGCTGGTCGAGGCGACCCGCGTCGCGTTGCGGGCCGGGCTGGACACCGTGGGCGTGTCCGCACCGGAGTCGATGTGACGACCGCCCCCGTCGAGCAGCGCCTGCTGCCCGACACCGCCACCGTCGACACCGACGGCGGGCTCGTGATCGGCGGCGTCGCCGTCGCCGATCTCGCCGCGGCGCACGGCACCCCGTTGTTCGTGTACGACACCGCCCACCTGCGCGCCCGTGCCGCCGAGGCCGTCGCGGCCTTCCCGGGTGGCGTGTCGTATGCGTCCAAGGCGTTCTGGTGCACCGCGATGGCCCGGCTGGTCACCGAGGCCGGCATGGGGGTGGACGTGTCCACCGGCGGGGAACTGCACGTGGCGCTCGCCGCCGGGGTTCCGCCCGAACGGCTCAGCGTGCACGGCAACAACAAGTCCGACGCGGAGCTGACCCGGGCCCTCGAGGTCGGTGTGGGCCGCATCATCGTGGACTCGCATCACGAGATGGACCGCATCGAACGGCTCGTCCCGGCCCTCGGGGTGGCACCCCCGACGGTGCTGATCCGGGTCACCCCCGGCGTGGAGGCGCACACGCACCAGTACGTGCGCACCGGCCAGGACGACTCCAAGTTCGGGTTCACGTTGTCCACCGGTGCCGCCGAAACCGCGGTCCGTCGCGCCGACGCCTCGCCCGCGATGGAACTGGTGGGCCTGCACATGCACATCGGTTCCCAGGTGTTCGTCGCCGACTTCTTCGCCGAAGCCGTCGGTGTCATCGCCCCGTTCCTCCGGTCGCTCGGGTTGGGTGAGCTCTCGGTCGGTGGCGGCATCGGGGTGCCCTACGTGGCCGCCGAGACCGCACCGTCGATCACCGACTGGGCCGATGCCGTGCACACCGCGGTGCGCGCACACGGCATCACCGCACGCATCACCGCGGAGCCGGGCCGGGCGATCACCGCGGCCGCGGCCGTCACCGTCTACACCGTGGGGACCATCAAGGACCTGCCCGGTCTGCGGACCTACGTGTCGGTCGACGGGGGCATGTCCGACAATCCCCGCCCGGTGCTCTACGGCAGCGGTTACGAGGCGTTCCTGGCCCGTGCGGTCACCGCGGACCGTCCCCGCGCGGTGCGGGTGGTCGGCAAGCACTGCGAATCCGGTGACGTCGTCGTCGACGAGGCGCACCTGCCCGCCGACCTGGCCGTGGGGGACCTGCTGGTCACCCCGGTCACCGGCGCGTACGGCTACGCGATGGCATCCAACTACAACAAGGTGCCCCGCCCCGCGGTCGTGTTCGCCGAAGACGGGACCGCCCGTGAGGTGATCCGCCGGGAGACCCTGGACGACCTGACCCGTCTGGACGTCGGGTGAGTCCGCACCCACCGGGGGCCAACTACCGTTGGCGATCGTGAACGCCAATTCCTGGGCG
>CAZVFF010000377.1:0-2019 GCA_964626395.1 uncultured Iamiaceae bacterium
GTCGGAGTCGACGGGCCCCGTGTGGGTCTTGAACATCAGGTTGAACTGCCGCGGTTCGGTGAACCTCCCGCGCTCGCCGCAGTTGCGGCACACGTCGGGGTCGTCCAATTTGTCCAGGCGGAACCGTTCCTTGCAGTTGCGGCAGTCCACCAACGGGTCGGTGAAGTTGGCGAGGTGTCCGGACGCCTTCCACACCTCGGGTGAGGTGAGGATCGCCGCGTCGAGCCCGACCACGTCGTGGCGCAGCTGCACCATCGAACGCCACCAGGCGTCCTTGACGTTGCGCAGCAACAGCACGCCGATCGGTCCGTAGTCCCACGTCGAGCGGAATCCGCCGTAGATCTCGGCGGACGGGAAGACGAAACCCCGCCGCTTGGAGAGGTTCAGGACGGCTTCCATCTTGTCTTGCGGCTCGGGGGCCTGCTCGGCACACATGGCCGCCCACAGTAGCGGGCGTCGGCCGCGATCCCGGTGGTGCCACTAGCCTGCGCGTCGTGTCACATCAGCCGTGGTCCATGCCTCCCCCCATGCCGGTCGACCCCACCGACGTCGCCGGCAAACGCATCGCGGCGTGGTTCATCGACGCCGTCGTCTTCGTCATCATCTTCGGGATCCTGACCGGTGTCGCCGGGCTGGGTCCGACCGCCACGGAGGTGTCCGCCGACCGGATCCGTGCCGCGACGTCGACGGCTCCGGGCGCCGAACCCACCACCGACGACATCGTGACGTTCTGCAACGACTGGAACCGCGACCACGGCGGTTGGGGCAGCGGGATCTGCATGCCGAACATGGCCGGACTCGAAGCCGAGGACGGCGCGGCGACCATCGTGGGCGACTTCGGCGGAATGGCCTGGCTGTTCGGCGCGTTGGTGGTCGTGTTCATCGTCTACCAGGGCCTGGCGGGCGCGAGCCTGGGCAAACTCGCGCTCGGGTTGCGGATCGTCAAAGCCGACGGCACCCGTGCCGGGATCGGCGCGTCGGCGGTCCGCACGGTGTTGTGGATCGTCGACGGCATCACCTGTGCGCTGCCGATCGTGGGTGGCATCCTGATCCTGGCCACCAGGGAACACCGCCGGGTCGGCGACATGGCGGCCGGCACCTACGTGGTGCCCGCCGCGCAGGTCGGCCACCCGGTGATCGTGCCCGGCGTCCACGGCGCCCATCCCCCCTTCGGTGGTCCACCCGCGGCATCGGGACCCTGGACCCACCCGACCGGCCCGGGGGCACCCCACGGGGTTCCGGTCGGTCCCGGTACGGGATCCGCCGTGCCGGGCGCCGCGTCCCCCGGCACCGACCCGTGGGCTCCCCCACCGACCGGGGATCCCGGTGCCGCATCGCCCGGCGCGTTCCCACCGGCGACCGGCACGGGTTCCGGCGACGACGACTACGAGGCCGACCAGCCGATCTGGGACGACGCCCGACAGGCCTACATCCAGTACGACTCGGCCCGGGCGGCGTGGCTCGAGTTCGACGACAAACGTCAGAAGTGGGGACCGATCAGCACCTGAAGCGCCCCGGGGCCGACCGGATCGACGGGTGCCCGCCCGGGCCCGTCACCGACGCGGCCATTCCGGCGTCCTCGGTTCAGAGCGTGACCGCCGAGCGGAGGCGGCGTTCCAGATGGTCCTCCATCGCCCGGGTGACCACCCCGGCGAACTCGGCGTCCACCGGCGAGGCCGGTCGGGCGAGCACCCGGTTCAACCGACCCGACAGCACGTCGTCGAACAACGCCAACGCCTCGGGCGACACCGGCCCACCCGAGCGATGCGCCCGACACAGCGCACCACCGGCGACCAGGTCGAACGCCGCCAGATCCGCGGTGGTTCCACACACCACGCACCGGTCGGTGACCGGACGCACCCCCTCGTGGGCCAGCAACTTCGCGAAGAACGCCGGGGTCACCACCGGGTTGGCGGTGGTGTCCAGGGTGCGCAACGCACCGGTGAGCATCCGGTAGTGGTCCGGGTCGGCGTGGCCCTCCTGGGCGACCTGGTCGACCGCCTCGAGCATCATCGCCGC
>CAZVFF010000378.1:0-2007 GCA_964626395.1 uncultured Iamiaceae bacterium
GGTTGGCGAAGATCGCCGCGGTCTGGTCGGCCTCCACCAGCACACCGGTGCGGCCCCCGTCGGGGTCGACCTCGGTGGTGAAGAACGCGGTGTGGTCGCTGACCCGTGCCGCCTGGGCCATGTTGTGGGTGACGATCACGATCGTGACGGTTTCGGCCAGGCCGACCATGAGTTCCTCGATGCGGGCCGTCGCGATCGGATCGAGCGCGGAACACGGTTCGTCCATCAACAACACGTCGGGTTCCACCGCGAGTGCCCGGGCGATGCAAAGACGTTGCTGCTGGCCACCGGACAGGCCCGCCGCGGGTTCGTCCAGCCGGTGGGCGACCTCGTCCCAGAGCGCCGCGCCCCGCAGGGCGTGTTCGATGCGGTCGTCCAGGTCGCGACGAACCCCGGCCAGTCGCAGGCCGTAGGCGACGTTGCGGCGGATCGTGGTGGCGAACGGTGCCGGTTTCTGGAACACCATGCCGATCCGGCGGCGCACCTCGACCGGGTCCACGTCGGGGGCCTGGATGTCGACACCGTGGTAACGCACCGCACCGTCGACCCGGCAGCCGGGGACCTCGTCGTTCATCCGGTTCAGGCTGCGCAGGAACGTCGACTTTCCGCACCCCGACGGGCCGATGATCGCGGTGATCGCCCGGGCGGGGACGTCGAGGTCGACGTCGCGGACGGCCCGGTGGGTGCCGTAGAAGATCGACACGTCGCGAACGTCGAGCACCACCGTGCCGTCGGGGTGGGACGGCGCGTGCCGTGCGGACGCGTCGGGGTCGGGCGTCGTGGGGGACGTGGCGCCCCGCCGGGTGAGGGTGGCGGTCGGCATGGTCATGGGATTTTCCCTCTTCTCATCGGTTGCGGGTGAATCGGCGGGTGACCAGTCGGGCGGCGATGCTCAGGGCCAGCACGAACGCGACCAGGGTGAACGCCGCGCCCCAGGCGAGCTGGTTGGCGACCGGGTCGCCGGATTTCGCGCCCTGGAAGATCTGTTGGGCGAGCGTCGTGTTGCCGCCGGTGATCGACGGGTTCGGGCCGAAGGTGATCCCGATCGTGAACAGGACCGGCGCGGTCTCGCCCGCCGCTCGGGCGACGGCCAGCATGGCCCCGCTGACCAGCCCGGGCGCCGCCGCGGGCAGCACGACACGGGTCACCCCGTGGCGGCGACGTCCGCCGAGCGCGAGGCTGGCGGTGCGCAGCTCGTCGGGCACGAGCCGCAGCATCTCCTCGGAGGTGCGGATCACGATCGGCAGCATCAACGCGGCCAGGGCGAGCCCGGCCGCGAACGCGGACCGCCCGCCGGGTCCGTATCGGACGACCCAGACCGTGTAGACGAACATGCCCATCACGATCGAGGGCACCCCGATCATCACGTCGGTCACCAGGCGGATCGCCCCCGCGGTACGGCTCGGCCCGGCGATCTCGTGCAGGTACACCGCGGCCGCGATGCCCAGGGGCACGGCGATCACGGTGGCGACCAACGTCGACAGGGCCGTGCCCAGGATCGCCGGGCCCACCGCGGGGATCGCGGGCACGCAACTGATCGCGTACTTGGCGCGGAACGCCTCGGAGATCGCCGCGCACGACTCGGGGGTGGCGCCGGTGATCGCGGGGATGTCGCCGGTCAGGAACCCCCAGCTGACCAGTCCACCGCCGCGGACGATCAGCACGGCGACGATCGCCCCGAGCGGCACGAGCGCGAACAGCGGGGCGGCCCACAACCCGCCGGTGGTGAACCACCCGCCGATCCGCCGCCGCCGCGACACGGTGCGGGTCCGCACGTCGGCGCGGACCGCGGGGTCGAGCAACGGCGACGGGGGCGGCGGTGTCGTCGCGCTCACCACGGGCGGGTTCACCGGGGCGCCCCGTTGCGTCGACGCCCGCGTCGGACCGCCAGTGTCGCGGCCGAGTTCACCGCGAGGGTGATCACGAACAACACCACCCCGAGCCCCATGAGTGCCCGCTGGTTCAGCCGGTTGCCCTCACCGTTGAAGGTGTTCGCGATGATGCCGG
>CAZVFF010000379.1:0-2001 GCA_964626395.1 uncultured Iamiaceae bacterium
TCGTTGATCCGAGGCTCGGCGGCTTTCGACGGCGCAGCTATGGTCGGTCACTCCAGGTCAATGTCTCATCTCCTCGGTGAGGCAGTGGGGCTTGTCGAGAAAGCCGACGTTCCCCCGGTCCGTCGCCGGGCCGGATGAGTCATCGACCGCACCGCACGCCCGTGGGGTGGGTGGGTGGGAGCGTGTGCCCCGCTTTCTGGTTGCCCGTTAGGGTAACAGCCCGTATCCGTTGAACGACAACCCTGGATGTGCGATGAGCCTGTGGACCCCGGACGGCGAGCACGACGTGCCCCGCCCCGAAACCGGACAACTCGACCCCGAGCAGCACGAGCAGGCCGAACAGCTCGCTGCCGAGATGGCCGAGGTCCGCAAGCAACTGCTGTCGGTACCGGCGTCGGTGGTGGTCGCGAACCACGCGATGGGCCTGTACGAACTGGCGGCGATCCACCTGGGGTCCCCCGAACCGGATCTGGGCCAGGCCCAGGTGGCGATCGACGGTTTCGGGGCCCTGGTCGACGCCCTCGGCGACCGCCTCGGTGAGAATGCCGAGACCCTGCGCGACGCGCTGGGGCAGATCCGCTTGGCCTACGTGCAGGTCAAGGGCGCGCTCGCCGCCGACGACGACCCGTCCCGCGACGGTCAGCCGGCCGACTGACGCACCCCGACCGCTTCGAAGTCACCCAGGCCGATCGGCGCGATGGACGCGGCGACGGTCACCCCCACCGGGATCGTGCGTGTGCCGTCGGCGATCCGGGTGCAGTGGAAGAACACCTCGGCACCGGCCTCGGTGTGCAGTGTCCCCCACCCGGCCGCCTCGTCGAACGCCGCGACCACGCCGCGGACGTCCGCGAACGGTGCCGGGTTCACGGGACGATCTTCGCGATGGGCAGTTCGACGATGCCGGTGGCACCGGCGTCGGACAGGTCCGGGATCAGGATGTTCATGCGCGCCTTGGGCACGACCGCTTCGACCGCGAAGCCCCCGTCGCCGTACAACTCGGACACCGTCGGGGCCTTCAGTGACGGCAGCAGGTCGATCACGCCGGCGAGGTCGTCTCCGGTGACGTTCAGCTTCACCAGTACCTGTTTCCGGGCCTCGAGGGTCCCGTCCAGCAGCGCCTTGATCTGTTCCATCGCGTGGAACTTGTCGGGGTCGGCGGCCGAAACCGGGTTCGCGATCAGTTCGGTGTAGGACCGCAGGACCTCGTCGATGATGCGCAACCCGGCGGCGCGCAGGGCCCGACCGGTCTCGGTGATCTCCACGATGCAGTCGACGATGTCGGGCACCTTCGCTTCGGTTGCGCCGTAGGAAAGGCGGATGTCGGCGTCGATGCCCCGCTCCGCGAAGTACCGACGGGTCAGCTCGGGGTACTCGGTCGACACCCGCACCCCGTCACCCAGCTCCGAGACGTCGCGCACCGGTGCGTCGCCGGCGACCGCGACGACCAGACGGATCGGCCGTTCGGTGGCCTTGGAGTAGTGCATCTCCCCCAGCGAGGTCACATCCGAGTCGGTTTCGGCGATCCAGTCACGTCCGGTCACACCCAGGTCGAACATGCCCTCGGCAACGTACCGGGGGATCTCCTGGGGGCGCAGGATCCGGACCTCGTCGATGCGGGGGTCGTCGATCGTGGCGGAGTAGTCGACCGCGGAGGACCGGTTGACGGTCAGGTCCGCCTGGGCGAACAGCTCCATCGTGGCCTTCTCCAACGAGCCCTTGGGCAGCACCAGTTTCAGCACGGGTCTGCACGGTAGCGGAGTACCGCCACGGCTCAGGAACGGGCGGCGACACTCCGGACGAGGCCGACCATCTCGACCACGACGCGAGCGGCGTCGGCGCCGACGTTGTGGCCACCTTCGGGCTCGGAACGGGCGAGGGCCTGGTCGAGGTCCTCGGTGGTGAGCACCCCGAACGCGATCGGCACACCGGTCTCCAGTTGTGCCTGCTGGATACCCGCCGCGCACTGGCCGGCGACCTCCTCGTAATGGGTGGTCTCCCCCC
>CAZVFF010000380.1:0-1982 GCA_964626395.1 uncultured Iamiaceae bacterium
GGACGATGGGTTACGGGAACTGTTGGCGGTGCGGGCCCCCGATGATGCCGCGGTCGTGCAGGCCGCATTGGAAACCGAGATCGAAACCCGGTGGCGTGCGGCACACACCGGCGGAGGCGAGCAGACAGATTCCGACGACGGCGCTGCGGGCGACGATGAGGTTGTGGCACCGGCGGCGCCGATGCCGACCGCGGTGCGTCGCCTGGATGCCCTGGTCGGGGTCGCCGCGAACCGGCTCGACGCCGGTGCGGTGCCGATCGTGCGTGGTGAACACACCGAAGTCGTTCTCCACGTCGACCAGGCATTCCTGCGTGGTCTGGCCGAGGGCGGGTTGTGTGACGCGAACACCACCCCGGGATTGTCGTTGCCCGACGCCCGCCGGCTCGCGTGTGACGCGCGGATCCGGGCGCTGGTCAAACGGGCCGATGGTACCGCGGTCGACCTGGGCCGGTCCCAACGGCTCGTGTCGGACAAACAACGACGCTTGTTGGCCGCCCGGGATCACGGTTGCCGGTTCCCCGGGTGTGCGAACACCCGGTATGTCGACGCGCATCACGTGCACGAATGGGAAGACGGCGGCCCGACCGACATGGCGAACCTGATCCTGTTGTGCAACCGGCACCACCGCCTGGTCCATCACGGATCATTCCGCATCGACGCCGACGGTGAACAGGGATTCACGTTCCACGACCGTCACGGCCACCCGATCCGACCACCCGGACACCGGATGAGGAATCGATGTCCCGACGTGCCCGGTACCCCACGCGCCCGAAGCGGCGGCGACCCCCACTACTCGATCGACCTCGCCGTCACCGCCATGGCCTCAGCCAGCTGAACCGGCCATGACGCACGCCTCGCCGGTCGGCTCAGGTGCGGACCGTGGTGATCAGGCAACGCGGTCCGGGGGCCTGTGCGAGTCGGCGGTCGCCGGTGACCACGGGAGCCTCGAGCGTTTCGGCCAGGGCGATGTACGTCGCGTCGTACGCGGTGATGTTGTCACGGAGTTCCCAGACGCGGCGGAGGAGGCCGACGGTCGCGAACCGCTCGATGCCGAGGCGGCTCCACCGGTCCAGCGCACGCCCCGCGTCGGTTGCGCGGATCTCGCCGCGCAGGACGAGTTTGCGTAGTGCTTCCGTGACCTCCGGATCGACCAGGTGCGGGCAGCCGATCCGCTCCGATGCCATCAGCTCGCGTGCCGCGCCGTCCGCCACGAGGCCGAGCACCGCCGCCGAAGCGTCCAGCACGATCACCGTGCGCTGCGGGCCTCATCGGTCGTCTCGACCACCGATTCGCTGTCGACCCCGAGGTCGGGCAGGCCGGCCAGCAGCTCACGGTTGTCGGCGCGACGCGCCAGTGCGCCGAGCTCTCTGACGACGAATGCCGAAGTCGACATGCCCTCACGCCGTGCGAGTTCGTCGAGTCGGGACCCGACCTCCTCCGGAACATTTCGCAGGTACAGGGTGCGCATGTCGCAATATGCTAGCAACGTGCGAACGTAATGCAACGTGCCTATCGTTCCGACAGGTATCGGTTGATCAGGCGGGTGGTGGACGAATCGTGGTCGCCGACGGTGCCCGCTTCGAATTCGTCGATGATCGCCACGGCGAGTTTTTTGCCGAGCTCCACGCCCCACTGGTCGAACGAGTCGATGCCCCAGATCGTGCCCTGCACGAATACCTTGTGTTCGTACAACGCGATCAGCGCACCCAGCGAGAACGGGCTCAACTCGTCGGCGAGCAGCACCGAGGTGGGACGGTTGCCCTCGCACATCCGGTGCGGGTTGTCCGATTCCTGGCCGAACGCCAGGGCCTCGGCCTGGGCGATCAGGTTCGCGATCAGCAGGTCGTGGTGCTCACCCAGCGGGGTGCGTGTGGCCAGGAAGCCGATCAGATCGCAGGGCACCAGCCGGGTGCCCTGGTGGATCAACTGGTAGAAGGCGTGCTGGCCGTTCGTGCCCGGCTCGCCCCACACGATCGGGCCGG
>CAZVFF010000381.1:0-1967 GCA_964626395.1 uncultured Iamiaceae bacterium
CTCGACGGGCACGGATTCGCCGGTGACCATCGAGGCGTCCACCGCCGAGGACCCTTCGACGACCACGCCGTCGGTGGCGATCTTCTCACCGGGGCGGACGACGAAACGGTCCCCCACCACCAGGTCGTCGATCCCGATCGTGACCTCGACGTCGCCACGCAGCACCGTGACGTCCTTGGCCCCCAGGCTCAACAGCGCCCGCAGGGCTGCGCCGGCCTGCCGTTTCGAGCGGGCCTCCAGGTACCGGCCCAGCAGGATGAACATGGTTACCCCGGCGGCGGCTTCCAGGTAGATGTGTGAGGCGCCGTCACCCCGGGCGATCGTGAAGGAGAACCCGTGGGTCATGCCCGGTTCCCCGGCGGTGCCGAAGAACAGCGCGTACAGCGACCATCCGAATGCGGCGAGCGTACCGACCGACACGAGGGTGTCCATGGTGGCGGCACCGTGGCGCAGGTTGACCCACGCGGCCCGGTGGAACGGCCAACCGGCCCACACCACCACCGGCGCGGTCAGGGTGAGCGACAACCACTGCCAGTTCGTGAACTGCAACGGCGGGATCATCGCCAGCGCGATGACCGGGATCGACAGCACCGCCGAACCGATCACCCGTTGGCGCAACACCCGGGTCGCCTCGTCGGGTTCGTCGTGGCCATCTTCACCGTCGGTGGCATCCGCGGACGGCGGGGCGGGGAGGTGCGCGGTGTAGCCGGCCGCTTCGACGGTGGCCAGCAACGTGGCCGGGTCGACGTCGTCCGCGAAGGTGACCTTGGCCTTCTCGGTGGCGTAGTTGACCGTCGCTTCGACACCGTCGAGCTTGTTGAGTTTGCGTTCGATCCGGTTCGCGCACGACGCGCAGGTCATCCCGTCGATGTCGAGCTCGACGGCCCCGACCAACGCGGGGATCCCGGCGACGTCGCGGGTGGTCACGACCCGGCGCCGACCAGCGTGTAGCCGGCCTCGTCGACCGCGGCGCGCACGTCCGATTCGTCGACGGGCCCGTCCGCGGTGATGTCCACACGACCCGAGTCCAGGTCGACCTGCACGTCGGTCACACCCGGGATCTCGGACACCTCCTCGGTCACCGAGGCCACACAGTGGGAACAGGTCATGCCCTGGACGGTGAAGGTGGCGGTGGTCATGGCGGATCTCCTGGTTTCGGGGGATGTTCGGCACCGCGATCCTACGGACCCGAGATGCCGGTTCACACCTCCGACCTTATACCCCCCAGGGGTACACCCCGAGGGGTCGGCGACACGGGCGTTGCCGCCGGTCCGGGTCTGGCAGGATCGGCGCCATGAAGATCGGAGTCCCCCTGGCCAAGGTCCGTCCCGACATGTGGGTCGACGTCGCCGTTGCGGCCGACGAAGCGGGCTACGAGTCGGTGTGGGTGTCCGAGCACCTGGTGCTGCCCGAGACGATGTCGGGTGAGTTGCGCCCCGGCGAGGAACACCCGCCGATCCCGGCGGACGCGCCCGTGTTCGACGCGTTCGGGGTGCTGTGCCACCTGGCGGCACGGACGACGTCGATCAACCTGGGCACGTACGTGTACCTGCTGGCGATCCGTCACCCCTTCGTCGGCGCCCGGGGGTTCGCCACCCTGGACGTACTCTCGGGCGGCCGGGCACTGGCCGGGGTGGGTGCGGGGTGGCTGGCCACCGAATGGGAGGCCGCCGGGTTGTCGCCCCGGGGTCGGGGTCGACGGCTCGACGAGGCGATCGCGATCACCCGCCGGTTGTGGACCGAGGAACGGGTCGCCCACGACGGCGAGTTCTTGACGTTCCCACCGGTCGGGTTCGAACCGAAACCCATCCAGCCCGGCGGGCCGCCCATCCTGGTGGGTGGCGAATCCGAACCCGCGATGCGTCGGGCGATCCGGATCGGTGACGGATGGATCGGCATGGACCACACCCTCGACGAGGCGGCCGGCCTGGTGCGCCGGTTCCACGAACTGGAGGTCGAGGCCGGTG
>CAZVFF010000382.1:0-1916 GCA_964626395.1 uncultured Iamiaceae bacterium
CCGAGCCTCATGGCAACGAAAGCAATCGTCGGCGAGAAAGTCGGCATGACACAGATCTGGGACGACGCCAACCGTGTCGTGCCGGTGACCGTCGTGCAGGTCCCGCCGATGCGCATCGTCGACATCAAGACCCCCGAACGGGACGGCTACTCCGCACTGAAGGTCACCTGGGGCGCCCGCAAGGCGTCCAAACTGACCCGTCCGGTCGCCGGCCAGTACGAAGCCGCCGGTGTCGAACCCGGTGAGCGGATGGTCGAGCTGCGCCTCGACGACGTCACCGGTTACGAGGTCGGCCAGGAGATCGCCGTCGACACCCTGGTCGACACGCCGCTGGTGGACGTCACCGCGGTGTCCCGGGGCAAGGGCTTCACCGGTGTGATGAAGCGGCACAACTTCGCCGGCCAGAAGGCCAGCCACGGCGCGAAGCGCATCCACCGCATGCCCGGTTCGGTGGGCAACGCCGCCACGCCGGCTCGTGTGTTCAAGGGCAAGCCGATGGCCGGTCGTTCCGGTGGGGCGACGACCACCACGCTGAACCTGTCGGTGGTGCGGGTGGACACTGAACGCAACGTGCTGCTGGTCAAGGGATCGGTGCCGGGGCCCAAGGGTGGGCTGGTGTTCGTGCGTGACGCGGTCAGAGGAGGTCGGGCCTGATGCCTGCTGTGGACACGGTCGACGCCAAGGGCGCGAAGGCGGGTCAGGTGGACCTCGCCGACGACGTCTTCGGTCGGACACCGAACGAATCGTTGATGCACCAGGTCGTCACGGCGCAACTCGCCGCACGACGCTCGGGCACCCAGAGCACCCGGACCCGGGCCGAGGTCGCCGGTGGCGGCGCCAAACCCTGGCGTCAGAAGGGCACCGGCCGTGCCCGCGCCGGTTCGATCCGCGCCCCCCAGTGGCGGGGCGGCGGCATCGCGCTCGGGCCGAAGCCGCGTTCCTACGCGCAGCGCACACCGAAGAAGATGATCCGCGCCGCCCTGTATTCGGCGCTGTCGGACCGGGCTGCCGACGGGCACGTCACCGTCGTCGAGTCCTGGGACTTCGCGACGCCGTCGACCAAGGACGCGGTGGCGTTCCTGGCCGAGGCCGGGCTGACCGGCCGGGTGCTCGTGGTCGTCGGAGACGACGACACGACGGTGGTCAAGAGCTTCCGCAACCTGCGTCGGGTGCAGTTGTGCCACGTGTCCGAGTTGAACGCCTACGACGTGCTCGTGGCCGACGACATCGTGTTCTCCCGTTCCACCCTGCCCGGTGCCGCTGCGGCACCGGCCGACAACGAAGGCGAGGTGTGAGGGTATGCACACCTCCGATGTGCTGATCCGTCCGGTCGTTTCCGAGAAGTCCTACGACCTGCAGGAACGCGGGGTCTACACGTTCATCGTGCACCCCGACGCCACCAAACCCGAGATCCACGACGCCGTCGAGGCCTCGTTCGGGGTCAAGGTGCGCAGCGTCAACACCCTGAACCGGCGCGGCAAGGTCCAGCGGGACCGTCGTACCAATCGGATCGGGAAACGTCCGGACACCAAGCGGGCGATCGTCACCCTCGCCGAGGGCGAGTCCATCGAGATCTTCCAGAGTTAGGACCATGGCTCTCCGCAAACGCAAACCCTCCAGCGCCGGACGTCGGTTCCAGACGGTGTCGGACTTCTCCGACATCACCCGGTCCACACCCGAGAAGAAGCTGCTGGCGAAGAAGACGTCGACCGGTGGTCGGAACTCCTACGGACGCAAGACCGCCCGTCACCGTGGTGGCGGCCACAAGCGCCAGTACCGGATCATCGACTTCAAACGCGACAAGGACGGCGTGCCGGCCAAGGTCGCCCAGATCGAGTACGACCCGAACCGCAACGCCCGCATCGCGTTGCTGCACTACGTCGACGGGGAGAAGCGCTACATCCTCGCCCCGCGGA
>CAZVFF010000383.1:0-1916 GCA_964626395.1 uncultured Iamiaceae bacterium
CAAGGCCGACGAGCAGACCAAGGAGCAGTTGTCGCCCAAGTGGATCGCCCCGATCGTGTGCTGGTTGGCGTCGCCGGAGTCGGCGTCGGTGACCGGCCGGGTGTTCGACGTGACCGGCATGGAAATCGACGTCGCCGAAGGCTGGCACAAGGGGCCGAGCGCGCCGGCCCGTCACGACCCCGAGGACCTCGGCCCGCTCGTGTTGGACCTGGTGTCGAAGGCCCGCCCGAACGCCGACATGTTCGGCCACGACAAGACGGAGGACTGAACCGCCATGGCGATCAACCCCGACGCGGTCGGATCGAAGTCCGAACCGACGCTGCATTCCTGGGACGAACGCGACGTGATGCTGTACGCGCTCGGTGTGGGAGCGGGCATCGACGAGTTGGCGCTCACCACCGAGAACACCCGGGATGTCGACCTGGTCGTGTTGCCGTCGATGGCGGTGGTGCTCGGCTCGGGCGCCGGCGGTGCCCTGGCCGGGATCGGGTCGTTCAACCCGGTGATGCTCGTCCACGGTGGTCAGTCGTTCCGGGTGCACGACACGATCCCGACCTCGGGGACGGTCTCGACGGTGGGGGAGGTGACCGCCATCTGGGACAAGGGCTCCGGGGCGGTGATCGAGCTGACCTCGACCAGCACACTGCAAGGTGCCGACGAGCCGCTGTTCACCCAGGTGTCGTCGATCTTCCTGCGCGGCGAAGGCGGTTTCGGTGGCGAGCGAGGACCCTCCGGTCCGCGGAACGAACCGCCCGACCAGGCCGCCGACGACCAGGTGGTGTTGTCCACCCGGGTGGACCAGGCGTTGCTGTACCGGCTGTCCGGTGACCGCAACCCGTTGCATTCGGATCCGTCGTTCGCCGAAGCCGCCGGGTTCGACCGGCCGATCCTGCACGGGTTGTGCACCTACGGGTTCACCGCCCGCGGCCTGGTGCAGGCGTTGTGCGACGGCGACGCGACCCGCCTGACGAGCATGGAGGGCCGGTTCTCGTCACCGGTGTACCCGGGGGAGACCCTCACGGTGCGCACCTGGCGCACCGGCGACGGCGAAGCGGTGTTCACCACCCACGGGTCCGACGACCGGGTCGTCATCTCCGCGGGTCGGGCCGGCTGGAAGGCCTGACGCCCGGCGCCTCACCGGGTAGAAACCGACCCGGTGAGGTGCCGGGCCGTTCGTTGAACCGTGAACGTGCCCCCGTGGCATTCTCGGTTCAAAGAACGGTTCCGGAGCCGCCCAGCCCGTCGGTTTGCCCGGTCAGGACGACGGGAACCCCGGCCACGGCGGGTACTCGGGCGGGGCGGCCTCCTCGGGGAAGTCCTCGTACATCGTGAGCGCCAGGTCGGGGTCGAACAGCACCTCGTCGCCCACCTCGGGCGGGTCCGAACCCAGCAGGAAGCGTTCCCCGCCGTTCACGTACGCCCACATGCCCTTCGACACGGTGCCCTGTTCGTCGGGACCCTCGGCGTCGGGGTCCCACCACACCACCGTGAAGTCGTCCACGCCCACGAAGTCGGCGTCGTCGAACAACCCGTGGAAACCGAAGCTGATCCGCGGTGCGATGACCGTGCCACCCGACGGCGGGTAGTTGAACATCCCGCCGGCGTAGGTGTGCGGCGTCAGCTCGGGCCCGGCCATGTGCAACCCGATGTAGAGCTCCTGGAGCATCGGCCCGAGGAACGCCTGGGACTTCTTGGCCTCGGGTTCGACGCCGTGGTACCACTCGTACAGCCGCCAGGAATCCGACAGCGACGGGTCGGTGCGGGCGGCGACGGTGGAGATCCCGAAGGCGTGGGCCCACTGGTCCTGGTCGGTCAGACGCGCCGCGGCGGTCGTGTCGGTGACCGCGGGGCCCGTGAGCGACCACTCCGGGGCGTAGTCCTGCTGCTCCGCCTGCGCGGTCAGGGCCGGGAGCATG
>CAZVFF010000384.1:0-1897 GCA_964626395.1 uncultured Iamiaceae bacterium
CCGGCGTGGCCGGCATGGTCGACGAGGCACTCACACGGGCCCGGGCGGTCACCGCGGTGTGCGCCGCGGAACCCGAGGGCCGCAAACGTCCCGAGACCGCGACGATCGCGCGCCACATCGACCGCACCCTGCCGTTGGTCTACGGCGCGGAGGGCCCCGCGAGCGTCGCGGCGCAGTGGTGGAAATCCGGGGCGAACCAGTCCGCCAAGCTCGCCGCGTTCGCGTCGGGTGTGCCGGCCATGGCCTATTCGGAGTTCGCGATGTTCGGCCAGGCCGGCGACCTCACCCGTCAGGTGTTCACGATGATCCTGCTCCGCACCCCGGCCGAAGTGGAAGGCACCCTCGCGGCCGGACAACTCGACCGTTTCGACGAGCTGTTCAGCGAGGTCGTCGCCGACGTGATCGCCGTGGAGTCACCCTCTGCGGGACCGGCCGCGTTCCTCGACCTGGCGATCCGCGGTCAGTGGGTGGGCATGGAACTCGCGAACCGGGCCGGGGTCGACCCGTCCGCGGTGTCGTACCTCGAGGAGTTCTGGGACGCGTCCTGACGCGTCGGTTCCACCGGTGCGCGGTCGGCGGCGCGGGTGCTCAACCGAAGAACGGTGGCACGACCCGGCAGGGGACCTCGGCCCGACCGGTGTCGTCCAGGCAGTTCATCGCGATCGTCGCCGCCCGTGACGACCCGCAGATCGCCAGGTGGTCGCTGCGATCGTCGCCACAACCGTCCTGCACCACGATGTTGGTGACCTGCTCGCCGTCCCGGCCGGGCACCTGACCGCTGGTGTAGGGCACGACGAACTCGTCGTGGCGGGTCGAGATGTTGAAGTACTCGATGCCCTCCACGTACGGGCTGCCACCCTCGTTCAGTTTCCCGATGAACTTCGACCCGGCGATCATCTGGGGGAACGACAGCGAGGTCACCACGAACGCACCCGCGGTGGAGCGGCGCACCACACCGAGCGCGTTGAACGCCGAACGACCGCGGATCGCATCGAACGCCTCGGTGCCGTGCCACAACGGGGCCAACGACACGTAGCGGCGGATCTTTCCGGCGCCGCCGAGGAACTTGGCCCAGTAGTTCGGCACGATCGTGCCCTGGGAATGGCCGATCACGTCGATCTTGTCCGCGCCGGTGGCCTCCAGGACCCGGTCGACGAACCCGCCGAACTCGGCGGCGGAATCCTCGATGTGGCGCATGCCGCCCATCGCGGACGCGGGCCACACCGACCCGGGGATCGCCCCGTAGGTGAGGGTGAACACCGAGAACCCGTGGTTGGTCAACAGCGGCACGTAGGTGCCCCAGTTGGTCTGGCCGCCGCCGGCGGTGCCGTGGACCAGGACCACCGGGTACGGGTGGTCGGACGACAGCGGATCGTCCCAACGGTTCGCACCCGGCAGGGCGCCGCCGGGGTGGCGGATCTCCGGGGCGATCCCGGAGAAGAAGTCGTAGTGGACCTTGCGCTGTTCGATGTGCACGGCGCTGTCGACCTTGTAGCTGACGGTGCCGCCGTCCCGGGCGACGTGCACGTGCGCGTGGTCGGTCACCTCGATCTCGTCGGTGCCGTCGAACGCGGGCAACTCGATCGTGACGTGGTCCGACGCCGACGCGTCACCGGCGTCGTGGTCGCCGCGGACGACCTCGGCGGTGCGGGCCGTGGCGGCCAACGCCAACGCCGCGCTGTCCCGCACGGTGTCGGCCGCGACCTGGTTCAACGCGTCGACGTCCTTGCGCAGCAGCGACGCCACCCGGATCGGTGCGGTGATCGCGTCGCCCAGCAGATGGGCGGGGTTCAGGTCGGTCATGCGCGGGAACGTAGCAGTTCCCCCGCCGATCGGGCAGACCGTGGACCACCCTTCGGCGGGCTCGAGGGGTGGCCGTGGCCGGGCCGCGGTCCAC
>CAZVFF010000385.1:0-1878 GCA_964626395.1 uncultured Iamiaceae bacterium
CCTGGTCGTGTGGGTCGACGCCGACAACATAGACTTCGACACCGGGTTCGTCACCCGGCTGGTCGCCCCGCTCGTCGACGACCCGGATTGTGTGTTCGTCAAGGGGCACTACGCACGCCCCGTCGACGGCGGCGCCACCTCCGGCGGCCGCGTGACCGAACTGGTGGCCCGACCCGCGTTGTCGATGTACCGACCCGACCTGTGCGCGTTCCCCCAACCGTTGTCGGGGGAGATCGCCGCGCGGGTCGACGCGTTGCGGGCGTTGCCGTTCGCGGCCGGTTACGGCGTCGACGTCGGGTTGTTGATCGACGTCGCGGACCGGTACGGGATCGACCGCATGGCCCGCGCCGATCTGGGCGTGCGGATCCACCGCAACCGGCCGCTGGACGAGCTGGCCCCGCAGGCCTTCGAGGTGCTGCACACGATCCTGACCCGGGCGGGAGTGGCCGTCCCCGACGGCGTCGGCCTGGTCGCCGCCACCGGCTCATCGGTGCCCACCCGGATCGGGGACCGGCCCCCGTTGGACGACCTGCTCGGCGGACGCGCGACCGACTGATCGGACTGGACCCGGTCGTGGTGGCGGTCAGCCCCGTCCGCTGTCCCCCGTGGTGTCCCGGCCGGGCGCCGTCGGCTCCCGGCCCCGGATGTGGGGCAGGATCTCGGCGGACATGACCGGACCGAGCGCGTCCACACCCAGTGGGCTGAGATGCGCCGAGTCACGGTAGAACCAGTCGTCGCCCCGACGGGTGGAACACACCCGCGAGCCGCACACCTCGTCGATGAAATCGACCAGTGCGGTGCCGGGTACGGCCGCCACCGCCGCTTCGGTCGCGGCGAGGCCGGCGGCCCGGTACTCCTCGACCGTGGCCCGATCCAGGGTGCGGCCACACCCGTCCGGGCGGGTCCACAGCCGCCAGGCCGGACAGGTCTCGATGTTGAACGGCACAAGTTGGGGGATGGTCGCGATCACCACGGTGGGCACGTCGATGTCGGCGAAATCGGTGAGGGTGCGGGTGAGCCCCGCCCGGTGGATCCGGGCCCGGGTCGCCTCGTCGTCCCCACGCTCGCCGGTGACCGGGTCGGCGAGGGTGAACTCGCCCAGGTGGACGTGGGAATCCTGGCGGGATGCGACGACCACCAGCGCGGGTCGGGTCGCGGCGACGCCGTCCATCACCTCGGCGACGAACTCCCGGCAACCCGCTTCGATGCGGGGGTCGTCGTAGACGCGACGCACATCGGCGAACGGGCAGCCGGGCAGGCTCCACAGGTTCATGGTGTAGCCGGCACGGTTGACCTGGTCGGCGAAGGTGGCGGCGAACATGTCGGCGTTCGAATCGCCCACGAGCACCACCCACCCGGTCGGCTCGTCGACGGCCCAGGTGCACACCCGGGGACGGCGGGGATCGTCCCGGTAGGCGTGGTCGACACAGCCGGTCGGTGCGGGCCCCCGGGGAGCCAGGGAGTGCTCCACCGCACGCACCCCGGGGGTCGAGAGCGTGGGCACGTTCGCCAACCCCACGAACACGACCACCCCGATGGCACTGCAGGCGACGGCGAGGCCGATCGCGGGCCGGCCGGTCCATTTCGGGTTCCGTCGGATCGGTTGTTCCAGCCACCGGTAGGAGATCACCGTGGGCACCACCACGCCGAGGGCGGCGACCAACAGCACCCACGGTGGTGCGGTCGGCCACGACGTGGCGACGAAGACGATCACCGGCCAGTGCCACAGGTACCACCCGTAGGACCGGTCGCCGATCCACACCGCCGGTCGGCTGGTCAACACGGTGTGGGCCGGTCCCCCGGCGCGTGCGGCGGCCAGGATCACCGCCACGGTGCCGACCACCGGCACCAGGGTGGCCGGCCCGGGGGTCGGGGTCG
>CAZVFF010000386.1:0-1856 GCA_964626395.1 uncultured Iamiaceae bacterium
GGTGGAGGCCGACGAGACCGCGACGATCTTCGCCACCCCCGCGGATGAACGGACCGAACAGTACGTGTCGGGCAGGTTCGGATGAACCGCCCCGACCAGCCCCACAGCCTCGACGCCCAGCTGGACGGCATCGCCACGTCGCTGGCCGAACTCGGCGACCTCGTCGTCGCCGCGGTCGCCGAAGCCACCCGGGTGCTCCTGGAATCCGACCTGGACGGTGCCCGCCGGGTCGTCGACGGCGACGACGAACTCGACGCACGCACCATCGACATCGAGGAACGCTGCCTGGACGTGCTGATCCTGCACGGCCCCCGCGCCGGGGACCTGCGTTCGGTCGTCGCCGCGTTGCGCATGGCCTCGGAGATCGAACGGTGCGGCGACCTGGCCGCCAACATCGCGAAAGCCGCCCGGCGCCTGTACCACGTGGACCTCGACCCGCGTCTGCGTGGCATGGTCGACCGCATGAGTCGCCTGGCCGAACGCCAACTGCATTCGGCGATCGTCGCCTACACCCGCGGCGACGAAGCCTGGGCCGCGGCGTTGGACGACCTCGACGACGAACTCGACGACCTGCACCGCGACTTCGTCGAGGCGATCTTCACGAACCTGCGCAACGACGAAGCCGACCTGCGCGTCGGGGTGCAGCTCGCCCTGGTGGGCCGGTTCTACGAACGGCTCGGCGACCACGCGGTGAACATCGGTGAACGCATCCGTTACCAGCTCACCGGTTGGACCCCGGAACAGTCCGGCGCCGCCCGCCACCTCGCCCGTCGGGACGCCGACCCGGCCACCGTCGCCGACATCGCCGCCGCGTTCGACCGCCGCGACGACGACCTCGACGCGGTCGACGCCGCGGAACGGGAACGCCGCCGGGTGCTCGAGTTGCGCCGCGACTTCATCGCCAACATCGGCCACGAGTTGCGCACCCCGCTGGGGGCGATGTCGGTGCTGGCCGAGGCCCTGCGTGACGAAGCCCGTGAACTGGACCCCGACCGGGCCGCCGCCGTGGTGGGCTTGAGCGGCCGGATCGTGGCAGAATCCGACCGGTTGACGGTGCTGGTGGAGGACCTGTTGGAACTCAGCCGCATCGAATCGGGTGAGCCGCTCGACGCGACGTCGGTCACCGTCGGCGACATCGTCGCCCAGGCGATCGACCGTACCCGGGGCGGCGCGGACCTCAGCGGGATCGCCGTGGTGTCGACCACGGCGGACCCGTCCGCGACGATCCACGCGGATGCCCGCCAGGTCATCTCGGCGCTCGCGAACCTGATCTCGAACGCGGTGCGGTACTCGGACCCCGGCCAGGTCGTGACCGTCGACGCCACCGTCGAGGCCGGCAACTGCCGGTTCACGGTCACCGACCGGGGGATCGGTATCCCCCGGGCCGACCGGGCGCGCATCTTCGAACGGTTCCACCGGGTCGACCGCGCCCGTGGGCGCGACACCGGCGGCACCGGTCTGGGGTTGGCGATCGTGCGCCACGTCGCGGAGAACCACGACGGCGAGGTGACCGTGGATTCGGTCGAAGGGGAGGGGTCGACGTTCACGATGTCGCTGCCGGTGGGGGACCGGGACGCGTGAACGAGCACGCACCCCGGGTCCTCGTCGTCGAGGACGAGGCCTCCTACGTGGAGGCGTTGCGTCTGGGGCTCGCCCGCGAGGGGTTCGAGGTGCACGTCGCCCGGGACGGCGCCGAGGCGCTCGACCGGTTCGCCGGTGTCGACCCGGACCTGGTGCTGTTGGACCTGATGCTGCCCCGGGTGTCGGGCCTCGACGTGTGTCGGGAACTGCGCCGCCGTTCGGGGGTGCCGATCATCATGGTCACCGCGAAGGACACCGAACTGGACACCGTCGTC
>CAZVFF010000387.1:0-1847 GCA_964626395.1 uncultured Iamiaceae bacterium
CGCCCGCCGCGCCGGCGGCCGCACCCGCAGTCGCTCGACCCCCCGCCCCGACGGCGCCGGTCGCCGACCGTGCCCCGGCCGCACCCGGCTCGCGGGACACCGTCGAGGCGTTCAACAAGATGCGTCAGCTCACCGGCGAACACATGGTGCGCTCCAAGGCCGTCGCCCCACACGTACTGATGACCGCCGAGGTCGACTACGAGGCCGTCGAGGTCGTCCGCCGTCGTCACGGCGCCGCGTTCAGAGCCGAAGAGGGCTTCTCGCTCAGCTACCTGCCCTTCATCGTGCTCGCCACCGTGGACGCCATCCGGGACTTCCCGCACGTCAACGCGTCGGTCGGGGACGGATCGTTGATCGTGCACAACGACATCAACCTGGGCATCGCCGTCGACCTGAACCACGAGGGACTGATCGTGCCGGTGATGCACGGCGCCGACGACCTGCGTCTGCGCGCCGTGGCCCGCGAGATCAAGGCGCTCGCCGACCGTGCCCGGGCCAACGACCTGACCGTCGACGACATCACCGGCGGTACGTTCACCGTGTCCAACCCCGGACCGTTCGGCACGCACTTCACCGGGGCGATCATCAACCAACCCCAGGTGGCGATCCTGTCCACCGAAGGGGTGAGCCGCAAACCGGTCGTGGTGACCGCCGAAGACGGCACCGAGGCGATCGGGATCCACTCGGTCGGCCTGCTCGCGTTGAGCTTCGACCACCGCGCCTTCGACGGCGCGTACGCCGCGGCGTTCCTCGACCGGATCAAACGGAACATCGCCGAACGGGACTGGGAGACGGAGCTGTCATGAGCCTGCACGTGCGCTGGCTCGGCAAGGTCGCGTACCGCGACGCCGACGCCCTCATGCACGGGTTGGCCGCCACCGGCGTCGACGACCACCTCCTGCTGCTCGAACACCCCCACACCTACACCCTGGGGGTGCGGACCGACCCGTTGAACGTGCTGCAGAGCGCGTACGACGCGCCCGGCGTCGAGGTGATCCGGGCCGACCGCGGCGGCGACGTCACCTACCACGGACCCGGCCAACTGGTCGGCTACCCGGTGCTGTGGCTGCCCGGCAAGGGCGGCGGCGACAAACCCGACACCGTCGCGTACGTCCGGGCCGTGGAAGCGCTCATCATCGACGCGCTCGCCGATGTCGGGCTGCCGGGTGCCGCGGTGCTCGAGGGCTACCCCGGGGTGTGGATCGACGCCGACGGGCCCCGCCCCCGCAAGATCGCCGCGATCGGGGTGCGGATCACCCACGGTCGGTCCCTGCACGGGTTCGCCCTCAACGTCGACCCGGACCTGGGAATGTTCGACAACATCGTGCCCTGTGGGATCACCGACAAGGGCGTCACCTCGGTCGCCGCCGAAGGCGTCGACGTGTCCATGCACGAGATGGTCGACGCGATCGTCGACCGCGCCGTCGCCCGGTGGGCACCCGACGGTGTGTACGAACGCACCGACGTGGTGTGGCGCCACGCGGCCGACAACTCCGACCTCGCACCGTTCAGCCGGGAAGCCGCCGCCGAACGCGGCGACGGGCCCACCGACCCGGTCGTCGACGACTTCACCACCCTGAGCGCCCCGAAGCGGCGCCGCCTCACCGAAGCCGGGGTCACCAGCGGCCTGTCGATATCGGAGCAGAAACCGTCGTGGGCCAAGGGCAAGGTCAAGATCACGCCCGAGTACACCAAGCTGAAGAAGACCATGCGGCACCTGGACCTGGTGACCGTGTGCGAAGAGGCCGGCTGCCCCAACATCACCGAATGCTGGACCGAAGGCACCGCCACGTTCATGATCAACGGCGACCGCTGCACCCGGGCGTGCGGGTTCTGCCTGGTCGACA
>CAZVFF010000388.1:0-1820 GCA_964626395.1 uncultured Iamiaceae bacterium
CGGGTTGTTCCAGCCCATCGACTGGAACAGGCTCCAGACCCCGTGGTACAGGTGGAACGCGAGGGCGACGTTGGCGACGATGTAGATGATCGCCACCCACCAACGGTCCAGGCTGTGGGCCACGTTGGCGTAGACGTCGCCACGCACGAAGTGGTAGCCGGTTCCCGTCCACGACAGGTCGAACAGGTGCCAGACGATGAACAGGCCGATGATCGGGCCCGACCAGCGCATGGTGCGGCTGGCGTAGTCGGCCGCGACGTAGTCCCGTTTGGAGTGGTAGCCGACCGTGCGGGCGTCGTGGTTCTTCTTGACCAGGGTCACCGCGGCGTGCACGTGCAACGCGACGGCGATGATCAACACGCCACGCAGCAGCCACAGGGTGACGGTGCGGGGGAAGAACGGCACCAGCAGTTCCCGCAACCATTCGGCGTAGTGGTCGAAGTCGAGCGGCCCGATGTACAGCTTCAGGTTTCCGATCATGTGCACGGCCACGAACCCGAGGCCGATCAGACCGGTGATGGCCATGACGTACTTCTTGCCGAGTGACGAACGGTAGAACCCGACGAAGAACGGCGGCTTCTTCGTGTCCGGGTGGTGGATCGCGGTGCCGGTCACCGGTGGACGGCTACGCGCGTGCGTCGAGCTGGTTGGTGACATCGGTTGAACCGGACCCTCCGAGATCGCGGATGCTTGACTGTCGCACACGCCCGTCGGTCCGGGGGCGGCGGCTTTTCCCGACGCTAGTCCTGTCCGAAACGACGGGATCAAACGACCACGTCGGGCCCTCGGGGATGCGTGTGGGTCACCACATTGTAGTGACCGGTGACACCCGCGGTGCCCGATCGGAGCTCGAGGTGGGCCTCGGCCGATCGTGCGCCTTCGGGGACGGTGAACGAGATCCGGCCGACGTGGGCGACGGCATCGGCCTCGACCCCGCCTTCGAATTCCCAGGAACGGTGCAGTCGACCGGCGGTGACGCGCACCGTCAGGTTGGCGTCGACGAGCGCACCGGGCCGATCGTTGATCACGTGGACCGCGCAGGTGACGTGATCGCCCGCGTGCAGATGCGTCGGCCACGGCGACAGCGTGACCAGCACCGGGGCGCACGCGGCCCGCAACGCGTCGTACGCCGGTTTGCGGGTCCCGTCGTGGCCGATGAGCGACGGCGACATGACCGGTCGCAGGTCACCCAGGTGCGCGACGGTGAACCCGCCGGTGGGCCGGTATTTGAGACGGCGGAGGATCTCGACCTGGACGCGGACGAGCTGGGCCTGCAGGCTGCGGGCGGCTTCCAACCACGCGGCGGGGGAGGGGAATTCGTCGGGGGGCAGTCGGACGCCGAGCAGGTCGGGGTCCACTTCGCTGTTCGAGGTGTTGTCGGCCGGGTCCACCAGCGGCCAGTGCGCATCGTCGTGTCGGGGTGGGTCCGTGGCCCACGACGGCGACGGCGTGATCTGCACGAAACGCACCGCCCGGGGCACGGTGCGCGCGATGCGGGCCAGGTCGGCGGCCTCCCCGCCGGACCAGCCGAGGTCCAGGTGGGTGTCGGTGCCGGTCAATGCGGGGGGACGTGGCCAGGTGCCCGACGAGCCGATCACCGGCCGGGACGGGTCCGCCGAGACCAGGGCACGCTTGATCGACGGGTCGAGCACCGAACGGTTCCAGTTCGGCAGTTCGTGCGCGGCGAGCCGACCCAACAGGCCGGTCGGCCGGTCGCCCAGTCGGGCCGCGTCGGGTTCGTCGTGGCCGCACCACAGCACCACCGACGGGTGCGCACCGAGCGCGTCGACGGTGGCCTCGGCGGTCCGTACCGCGGTGCG
>CAZVFF010000389.1:0-1800 GCA_964626395.1 uncultured Iamiaceae bacterium
CCGGTGCGATCTTGGACATCGACACGAACTGGGGCACGTTCCAGGGCACGATCGCCCCGACCACCCCGACCGGTTCCCGGCGGACCAGCATCGGACCCAACACGCCGTCGCGGCGTTCCTCGAACGGGAACGTACGCGCCAGATCGACGAAGTACTGCAACATCACCTGGGGCATCGGTGCCTGGGCCATCTGGGAGAACAGCAACGGCGAACCCATCTCGGCGGTTATGAGGGCCGCGAAGTCGTCGAGGCGTGCCAGATACGCGTCGGAGAGTCTCTGCACGACGTCGGCACGTTCGAGCGGGTCCATCCGCGGCCAGGGCCCCGAATCGAACGCGGCCCGCGCCGCGGTCACCGCACGGTCGATGTCGGCGTTCGTCCCTTCGGGGACCCGACCCACCCGCTCGTGCGAATACGGCGAGTGCACGTCGATCACGTCGGTGCCGGCGGGTTCGGTCCAGGCACCCCCGATGAAGAGTTCGGAATGGTCGTTCACCGTCGCACCCCCGGATGCCGGACGTCCGCGCCGGAGGAACCGGCGGGATCGCCGCCGAGCCTACTGGAACGTGTTCTGGTTCCCGTCCGATCCCGCCCGGAGCGTGCGGCGCCGCTCGACGGTTCCTCACCGGTGGCGGATCAGGACCTCCTGGGTGTAGGTGGCCACGTGCGCACCGGAACGGTCGAACACGTTCGCCATCGCCAGACCCCGGGAATTGAGCATCCCGTGGCAGCGGGTGTCGACCAGCACCCAGTCGTCGAGGACCGGGGGGCGGTGGAACCAGATCGCGTGGTCCAGGCTCGCGACCATCCAGGACCCGTCGTGTTCGTCGTTGCCGTCCGCGTCGGGGTGCTGGGACGCCACGGTGTCGCACGGGGTGTCGTCGGAGACGTACGCCAGTGCGCACGCGTGGGCCAACGGATCGTCACCGACCGGGTCGGACATGCGGAACCAGTTCCGCAGATGCCCCGGTTCGGACACCTTGCGGACGTCGAACATCTCCGACCAGGTGGTCGAGGGCATCTCGTCGGGACCGGGCATCGGTGGGGCGGTGGCGTGTTCGACCCGGGCGCCGTCCTCGTCGCGTTGGAACGACGCCGACATCTGCAGGATCGCGCCGGTCGCCTGGCGGGCCACGACGCTGCGCGTGGTGAACGAACGACCGTCGCGCAGGCGTTCGACCTCGAACCGGGTCGGTTCGTCGTGGTCGCCCCGCCGGATGAAGTAGGCGTGGAGCGAATGCACCCGGAAACCGTCGGCGATGGTGTCGGCGGCCGCGCGCAGACCCTGGGCCACGATCTGGCCGCCGTAGAGCCCACCCCACGGGTAACGGGGGCCGACGCCGACATAGGTGTCCGGGCCGTGGGGCTGCAGGGTCATCATCGTCGCGAAATCCACGAGGTGAGTCTGTGGGCACCCCGCCGGTCCGGCAAATCCCCGTTCCGCTCCGTCCCACCCGTTCCGCTCCGTCCCACCCGGACCGGGCCCGGTTCAGGTGCTCTGGGTGACCTCGATCATCGTCGCCTGGGCTTCGGCGCCGGTGATGGCGTCCTCCAGACGGGACGACGACGACCGACCCAACCGGTCGCCCAGGAAATGGGCGGCCAGGGCGACGACCATGCCGACCAGGTTGCCGAACAGCCAGGCGTGGGCGGCCCCGACGATGCCGTCGCGGGGAACCAGCCACAACGCCGGCACGATGATCGCCAACGTCAACGCGGCGGTGATCAGCACCGTGGAGACGTGACGGTGCAACACCCGGGCCTCGGTCAGGTACAGCGACGAGATCGCCCAAGGCACCC
>CAZVFF010000390.1:0-1790 GCA_964626395.1 uncultured Iamiaceae bacterium
AACACCTCGCCCCAGGTCTCCATACCGTCCACCAGTGCAACGGTGGCATCCTCGATAAGGCTCGTGTCGGCACGTTCCAACACCTGCGCCCAGGTCTGCCCGTCGGCGGATCCCGGGTGCTGTTCACACCAGGCGCAGTCCTCGGCGAACAGGGTCCCGTCATCGAACGCCGGAGCGATTGCGGCGGCGGTCTGACGCGCCCTGGCGTAACGGCTGGTCAGGAACACGGTGGCGGCGTCGAGCTCACCGGTCCGGCCCAGGCGCTGCGCCAACAGCTCCACCTGGCGGCGGCCCCGTTCGCTCAGCCCGCCGCAGGTGTCGTGACCGGTGACGATCCCCTCCTGTTGGGACCACGAGTGGCCGTGCCGGATCAACACGATCCGGGTGCCGGCCAGTGCGGCGACCTCGGCGGGGATGCCGAACAGGGCCTCGGTGTCCACATCGTCGATGCTCATCGCCTCATTGTGCAGCCGACGGCTCCGACACGCACATCGGGGACGGCCCGCCACGAGGTCTCGACCCGTGGTTGTTCAGGGGCGTTCCATGGCGGTGGCGGCATCCCGGCCCGCGAGCAGGTACTGCGCGCCCGAAACCAGGGTCAGGCCGACCGCGACCCACAACAGGGCCTGACCGAGGCCGATGTGGTCCGCGGTGACCGGCGCGATCACCGCGCCGACGGCGAGTTCCTGGGAGAACGTCTTGATCTTGCCCCACCAGCTGGCCGGGACGGCCAACCCGCGCCGCCCCCACCAGGACCGGTACACGCTGATCACCAGTTCCCGCACGGCGATGATCGCGACCGGCACCCACCAGATGGCGTCGGCTGCGACGAGGGCGAACATGGCCCCCAGGACCAGGGCCTTGTCGGCCAACGGGTCCAGGAACGCGCCCGACCGGGTGGAGCCCTGCCGGCGGGCGATCCAGCCGTCGATCCCGTCTGAGGCCGCCAACACGAACGCCAGGATGAACGTGCCCCAACTGACCCGGTCGGCGATGATCTGGGCGATCAGCAACGGCACCAGCGCCAAGCGTGCCAGGGTGACCAGGTTCGCCGGGGTCGCCAACGCGGACGGCCCGAACCGGCCGGGCTGCACGCCGTCGCCGGTCGGTGGGTCGTCCAGGCCGGTCACCGCGCCGGTTCCCTCCCGTGGAGGGGGACGGCTTCCAGGTCGGTCCCGGCGGCGCCGGTGATGACGACGTCGTGGAAGGTCCCCGGTTCCAGATCGGCCGGCACCGTGATGATCCCGTCGATCTCCGGGGCCTCGCGGTGGCTGCGGGCCACACCCGGACGGTCGATCAACACCCGGGCGGTGGTGTCGACCAGTGCGTCGCGTTGCTCGGTGGTGATGCGTTCCTGCAGTTCCCGCAGCTCGGCCAGACGGTCGGCCACGAGGCCACGTGGGACCTGGCCGTCGAGGCCCACGGCGTGGGTGCCGTCCTCGGGCGAGTAGGCGAAGAACCCGCACCAGTCGAGCCGGACCGACTCCACGAACTCGAGCAGTTCGTCGTGGTCGGCCTCGGTTTCGCCGGGGTAACCGACGATGAAGTTCGACCGGAACGCGGCGGTCGGTTCCAGGGCGCGGATCCGGTCGATCCGGGCCGTGAACTTCTCCGCCGACCCGGGGCGGCGCATGCCGCGCAGCAGCGACCGGGACACGTGCTGCAACGACAGGTCGAAGTAGGCGACGCCCGTGGCGAGCATCGCGTCGATCAGCGGGTCGGTCAGTCCCGACGGGTACAGGTACAACAGGCGCACCCACGCCACCCGCTCCGACGCCGCGCGGACCAGT
>CAZVFF010000391.1:0-1784 GCA_964626395.1 uncultured Iamiaceae bacterium
CGGTTCCCGCTCGAGGGCCAGGGCGTGCTGGTCGTGGGTCCGAACCGGTTGTTCCTGTCCTACATCGAACAGGTGTTGCCCTCCCTCGGTGAGGCGGGCGTGCACCTGGCGGTCCTCGCCGATCTGATCGACCCGGTCGCGGTGCGTGGCGACGACCCGGCCGACGTGGCCCGCACCAAGGGATCCACCGCCATGGCGCCGTTCGTGCGCAACGCGGTGCGTGACCGTCGGCGACCGTTGCGTGAACGCCTGCGGGTCGCGTACGGCCTGGGGCACCTGACCCTCGGGGTGGAGCGGTCCCGGTCGATCATCTCCGAGGCGACGCGCCGGTACCGGCGGCACAACGCGGCGCGTCGGTTCGTGGAGGAGTCGGTGTTCGCGGCGTTGGCCGAGTCGTCGCGCGCGCCGATCGACGGCGTGACCCTGTCCGAACGGCTCGCCGACGACGATGCCGTACGGACCGCGCTCGAATGGATGTGGCCGGTGCTCACCCCGGCCGAACTGCTCCACGAACTGTACGGATCCCGGGCGTTGTTGCGCCGGGCGGCCCGCGGCGTGATCGACCCGGACGAAGCGGTCGGCATGTACCGGCCGTGGTCGGAGCGGGTCGACGATGTGGTCTGGACCGTGCAGGACGTCCCGTTGCTCGACGAGGCCGCGGTCCTGTTGGGCCCCACACCGGCTCGCAGGGGACGGTTGCGGGCCGACGGCACCCCCGACGGCGAAGCCCGCACGTGGGGACACATCGTCGTCGACGAGGCCCAGGACCTGTCGCCGATGCAGTTGGCGATGTTGAAAAGGCGTTCGCTCAACGGGTCGATGACGATCGTGGGCGACATCGCGCAGGCGACGGGCGCGTGGGCGCACGCCGACTGGTTCGATGTGCTGGACCACCTGCCCGAGCGTCGCGAACCCCGGATCGCCGAGTTGACGATCGGCTACCGGATCCCGGCCCCGCTGATGGGACCGGCCCGACGGATCCTGGCCGAGGCGGCACCGGACCTGTCGCCGCCGACCGCGGTCAGAACCGACGGCGATGCGCCGGTGTGGATCAGGGCCGGCCCCGGAGGGCGCGCGGTGGCGGTCGCGGACGCCGTACGGGCCGAGGTCGCAGCGGTGGGGCGGGGCAACGTCGCGGTGATCGTGCCCGACGCGCTCGTCGACGACATCGACACGGCGCTCACCGCGGCCGGGGTGGAACACGCGTCGGCGTCGACGGGGGGACTGCAGGAGCAGGTCACCGTCGTTCCGGTCCGGTTGGTGAAGGGGCTCGAGGTCGACGCGGCCGTGGTCGTCGAACCCGCCGGGATCATCGCCGGCGACCCGGCCGGTATGCGGTCGCTGTTCGTCGCCTTCACCCGCGCGACGAAGCGGCTGAGCGTGGTGTACTCGGGCGAACTGCCCGAGGTGCTCGCATTCAGCGACGGGTGACCAGCATCCGTTCCGCCACGAACTCGGACACGCCGATGTGTCGGCCGTCGACCTCGACGGTGGTGGTGCCGTCGGGGGAGATCAGCGTGATCGTGCCTTCGCGCCCCGGGATGAGTTCGGCGTTCTCGAGGAAGTCGAGGATGCCCGGCGCGAACTCGAGCTCCTCGGTGACCCGCGCCACCGCGAACCGGTCGCCGGTGGACAGCGCGGCCAACGCCTCGGCATCGGGAGCGACGTAGCCGGTTCCGGGGATCGGGTTGCCGTGCGGGCAGGTGGTGGGGTTGTCGAGCACCCGGGAGATCGCCTCCTCGACCGAGTGGGAGATCACGTGTTCCCACTTGCCGGCTTCCTTG
>CAZVFF010000392.1:0-1784 GCA_964626395.1 uncultured Iamiaceae bacterium
AGGTCATCGCAGGGACGGTTCCGCCCATTCCGTCCACCGTGAGTTCGACGCGTACCTCGACGTCGTCGGTGTCCTCCAACGCGGCGGACACGTCGGTCATGTCCAGCAGGCGCACCGGTGCGTTCCCGGTGCCGGCGCCGTCGGCCCCGGATTCGGCCACGGTGTCCGATCCGGCCGGTCCGGACGCGTCGGGCACGGTGGCGCTGCAGGCCCCCAGCGCCAGTCCGAGAACGGCGATCAGGCCGAGGGCACGGCGTGGAATCGTCTGCATGGCGATACCTTTCTGCGACGGTCGCTACCCAGACCCTACCCGTCACCGTCCCAATCCCCGGCTCGAATTTCGGGAGGTTTGCTGGGCTACACCCCGGAAACCTCCCGAAGTTCGAGGAGAAGGAGGTGGGATCGGTGGTGGAGTGGTTCGGCGATACGCTCGGCGGATGTGACGTCCGAACCCGCTGAATCCGCCGACCGGACCCGTCAGGCCGACCTGGCCCGCCGTTTCCTCGACCTGCACGTCCCCGGCGATCCGTTGTTGCTCCCGAACCCGTGGGACGTCGGTTCGTCCCGGCTGTTCGAGTCGCTCGGTTTCCGGGCGCTGGCCACCACCAGTTCGGGCTTCGCGGCGTCGACCGGTCGGCTCGACGGCCGGGTTCCCCGCGACGAGGTGCTCGCGCACTGCGCGACGTTGGTCGCCGCGACCGACGTCCCGATCTCGGCGGATCTGGAACACGGTTTCGCCGACGATCCCGACGGCGTGGCCGAGACCGTCCGCCTCGCGGTCGCAACGGGCCTGGCGGGTGTGTCCATCGAGGACCACAGCGGCGATCCGGGCCGGGGCATGTACCCGGTCGGACTGGCCGCCGAACGGGTCGCGGCGGCGGTCGAGGCGGCCCACGCGGGACCGGTCCACGTGGTGGTGACCGCCCGGGCCGACAACGGGTTCCACGGCATCATGGACCTCGCCGACACGATCGATCGCCTGCAACGTTTCCAGGACGCCGGCGCAGACGTGCTGTACGCACCGGCACTGCCGGGTATCGACGCGGTGCGCACGGTGGTCTCCGAGGTCGACCTGCCGGTGAACGTGTTGGCGTTCCACAACCTGCCGCCGGTCGCCGAACTCGCCGCGGCGGGGGTTGCCCGGGTCTCGATCGGTGGTGCGTTCGCGTACGCGGCGTACGGCACGGCGGTGGCCGCCGCGTCGGAGTTCCTGCTCCGGGGCACCTACGGGTTCCAGGAGTCCTCCGGCGAGGGCCGCAACGCGACCCTGGACGTGTTCGACGGCTGAACCCGCCCGTCCGGCCGGTGGTCACCGACCGCGCCGGTCACCCGGGCGCCGGTCCCCACGGCCCGACACCTGCGACGTCGTGTCCCGCCGCGATCACCGCGACGGGTGACCAGTCGTCGTCGAACGCGACGAGGTCGGCCCGCCGGCCGGGTTCGAGCACACCGCGGTCGGCGAGTCCCAACAGGCGCGCCGGGGCGCCCGCCGAGGCGTCCGCGACGCGTTCGGGGGCGATCCCCCACCGGACCGTGTTCGCGACCGCCCCCGCGGTGGTCAGCGTGCTGCCGGCCAGGGCGCCGGTCCGCTCGAGGCGGGCGACGCCGTTCGTGACCGTCACCGCTTGCCCGCCGAGCTCGTATGCGCCGTCGGGCGCGCCGGCGGCGTCCACGGCGTCGGTGCACAGGGTGATGGTCCCGGCGGGTTTCGCGGCGAACACGAGGCGGACGGTGTCGGCGTGCAGGTGGTGGCCGTCGGCGATGATCTCGCAGGTGAGGTCGTC
>CAZVFF010000393.1:0-1781 GCA_964626395.1 uncultured Iamiaceae bacterium
CGGCATCGACGAGTTCCTGGCCCGGAAGATGGGTGGGACCCCGGCGCGGGCGGCCGCGATGAACGAGAACCTCGCCGAACAGGGACGTCGTATCGGCCTGGACTTCCACTTCGAACACGCCGTCGCGGCCAACACCCGGCGTGCGCACGAGTTGTCGCATCTCGCAGCCGACCGGGGCCTGCAGCACGAGATGATCGTCCGCCTGTTCGAGGCACAGTTCGTCGACGGCCTGAACGTGTCGGACCCCGCGGTGTTGGTCGACCTCGCCGTACAGGTGGGTCTCGACCGGGCCGATGCCGCCGCGGCCCTCGACGACGGCCGGTACGTCGCGGCGGTCGACGCCGACATCGACGAGGCGCGACGGCTGGGGATCAGCGGCGTCCCGTTCTTCCTGTTCGACGGCAAGTACGCCGTGTCGGGCGCGCAGGGTGAGGACGCGTTCCTGCAGGTGCTCCAGAAGGTCACCGAACCGGGAGGCTGACCGGTTGGTCCGCGATCGCCGACGAGCCCTTCCCGGTGGATCGGCGAGTCCAGTGTCGGAGCGACAACTGGTGGGCCACCGGGCCGACTCCCGAGAGTCGCTCTGACATGGTCCCACCTGGCCTCTCGCTGGATCGGGTGGCCGGTCGGCGAACGCTCCGTGCACGCCCGACCCGGCCCACGCGTGGGCCGTCGTTCAAAGAGCGGTGTCGAACCGCTTGACTGGTGGCATGGTCAGCGGTGAACGCGAACCGATCGACGTCGAGGAACACCGGGCGATGCTGGTCGACGAACGTGCCCGCACCGTCGAACGGATCGCCGGGCTGCGCCGCGACTTCGAGACGTTCGTGGAAGCCGCCGACCTGGTCAACACCGACGACGAACACGACCCGGAAGGCCACACGATCGCCTACGAACGGGCCCAGGTGATCTCGCTACGCGAAGAAGCCGAGACGGTCCTCGCCGGGATCGACGCGGCACTCGGCGCGATCGACGATGGCACCTACGGCCGGTGCCGGAACTGTGGCGGACCGATCGGCGGGCCACGCCTGGAGGCGCTGCCCGGCGTACAGACGTGCATCACCTGCGCGGCGACGGGGACCGCCTGAACCACCCGGTCGGCGAATCGGCACGGGACCGCCCACGGATCGACCGGTCCGGCGCCTGTATCGGGATCGGGATCGGGATCGGGGTCGGAAGGGATGGTTCCGACCGGAATCATCGTGGTTTGCGTATCGATTACCGATGCGTCCACCGGTGTGGTCGTCTACCGTGGCCGCGCCCGATTCCGTCCCCCGGCCGTGACGGCCGAAGAGGTGTAGCCGTGACCCCGCATCGTGTCGTCCGTGCCGGTGTTCGACGCGGATGGCCGGCACGCGTGGGCGTGCTGGCCACGACCCTGGCCCTGATGGTCGCCTCGTCGGCCGGTGTCGCCACGGTCGGCGCCGCCCCGGGTGACGGGGATGCGACGGCCGACCGGTACGTCGCCGCCGACGGGGTCGACACCGGTGACTGCACCGGAACATCCGACCCGTGTGCCACCCTCGGCTACACGGTCGCCGCCGCCGGAACCGGTGACACCGTCCACGTCGCCGGAACGATCGATGTCGGCGGTCCCGCCGACGGCACCGGTGTGCTCGTCACCGCGTCGGAAGGGACCGCTGCGACGCCGTTGACGATCCGGCAGTGGCCCGGCCGGTCCCGCGCCGTCATCGACGCTCGAGGGCACGGCCGGATCATGGAAGTTTCGGGTGGTGCCGCGGTGAACCTGGATGGTGTCACCCTGACCGGAGGACACGCAC
>CAZVFF010000394.1:0-1778 GCA_964626395.1 uncultured Iamiaceae bacterium
AGTCCGACGGAACGGCCGACGGGGGAGTGTGGCCGCGATCGAAGATGCACGTGCCCGGTGGGGGGTCATCCGGTCCCGGGGTCGAACCCGGGGGGTGGTCGCCCTCATCGCCGCCCTCCTGGTGGTGGTGGCGATCGCCGTGCTCGCGGGGTCGAACGCTACGGTCGTCGCGGTCGTCGTCGTCCTCGCCGTCGCCGCCGTGCTCGCCGTGATCGCACTGGTCGGCAAGGCCCGGACGGGGCTGGCGTTGACACCGGAGTGGAAACCCGAGACCCCGCTGGATGATTTCGACGACGACGAGGACGATGCCGTCCGTGCCGATGCCGTCGACGACGAAGCCGAAACGGTACCGGCCGAGTTCGACACCGAACCGGTCCGTCGGCTGGACGCCCAGATCCTGGGCGAGGATCTCGCGAAACTCGGCCAGGTCGTGTCGCCCCGGTTGGCGAAGTCCTATTCGGTGGGCACGCTGGTCCTCGAGGACTCGATGGTGGTCTGGGAACCCGGATCGACGTCCCGGGCGGCCGGGATCGACGAACTGTCGACCGCGCCGGCACAGGTCTCCGCGGTGGAGACCGCGCCATTGTGGGGAGCGTGGGCGTTGGTGCGGGTCGCCGTCACCGAAGGTGACGAATGGTGCATGCGTGTGCCGGGCAGCGTGGACCTGGCCCCCGCGTTCGCCGAGATGGGCCTGACCGTCCGCAAGGTCGACTGAACGTCGGATCCGCGAACGTGACGCGTTCCGCCGAGTAGTTTCGACGTCACCGGTACCGCATCGGTGTGTGGTCCCACGCGCCGGACGGTCCGGTCCCATCGGAACGGTCGAGGATCGGAGTGCACGTGGCGGGACGGACGGTTCGTGGAGGTGCACTGGCGGCGCTGACGAGCGTGATCGTGCTGGTGGTGGTGTCGTGCTCGTCGTCACCCTCGGAGACCACCACACCGTCGGGTACCGACCCGACCGAGCCGGTGATCCTGCCCCTGGAAGCGACCGGATCGTTCACCACCGACGACGTCGGTTGCGACGGCCTGCGGGTGTATCCGAGCCCCGGCACCGCGACCGCGTCGCCCACGACCCAGATCTCGCTCCGGGGCGTCGACGCGGATCCGTCCTTCACCGAAGCGGTGACCGTCGTCGGTTCCGAGACCGGTGACCACGAAGTCACCCCCGTCGCGAACTCCGACGGCGACGGCGGCAGTCTGTACCCGGCCGAACCGTTCACACCCGGCGAGACCGTGACGGTGACCGCACCCGAGGAGATCTGCGGAGCCGACGGCAACGAGGCGACCTTCGAGGTGATCGGCGCCGACATGGCGGCGTTGCCCGAACCCGAAGCCTCGTCGGACGGCCCCCCCGAAACCACCGAGGAAGACCTCCTGCACTTCGAGAGCATCCCGGATCTGGCCGCACCGTTGCTGGAGGTCGAACAGCCCGACGAGGGTGACACCCCCGGCCTGTTCCTGCTGAGCGCCAAGGGCGGCACCTTCGACGCCGGGCCGATGATCGTGGATGGCGACGGCGAACTCGTCTGGTTCCGGCCCACCCCCGAGGGCACCCAGGCCGCCGACGTGCGGGTCCAGCAACACGACGGTGAACCGGTGCTCACCTGGTGGGAGGGCACCAGCAACGCCGGGAACGGTACGGGTGTCGGCGTCATCGTCGACGCCACCTACGAGACGGTGACGACCGTGGAGGCCGGCAACGGCCACGACGCCGACCTGCACGAGTTCCTGCTCGCCGACGACGGCACCGCGTGGTTCACGATCTACACGACCGC
>CAZVFF010000395.1:0-1777 GCA_964626395.1 uncultured Iamiaceae bacterium
AGGGGATTGTACACCGACCGGATCCTGCCGCGGGCGATCGACGTGATCCTGGGCGGACCGCGGTTCGGCAAGCTACGGGCCCGGGCGATGGACGGGCTCGCCGGCGAGGTGCTCGAGATCGGCTTCGGGTCCGGCACCAACGTGCCCTGGTATCCGGAGGCGGTCACCTCGGTGGTGGCCGTCGACCCGTCCGAGACCGGTCGCCGACTCGCCGCGAAACGGATCGCGGCGTCGGACGTGCCGATCACCTTCGCCGATCTGGACGGCAACCGGATCGACCTGCCCGACGGGTCGTGCGACGCCGCGGTGAGCACCTTCACGCTGTGCACGGTCCCCGACGAACTCGCGACCCTCGCGGAGATCGCCCGGATCCTGCGGCCGGGCGGGCGGTTGTTCTTCCTGGAACACGGGCGTTCCGACGACCCGCGTGTCGCTCGCCGTCAGGACCGCTTCGACCGGTTCCAGCAGCGCATCGCCGGTGGATGCCACCTGACCCGGGACCACACCGCGATGCTCGCCGGAGCCGGGTTCGGTGACGTCGACGCGGCGAACTTCACGATCACCGGGCCGGCGACGATGAGCTTCATGTACGCCGGATCGGCCCGCCGTCCCGAGGACTGATAAGCCCCGGCACCTGCTCGGTGGCGGCGATCGCCGCTCCGATCAACGCCGAGGTTCCGCCGTGGGGTGACGCCGACACCGTCGGGGGCTCCCAGCGCACCGACGTCGGCCAGCGTTCATCCAGGATCTGCCGGGTCCGGGTCACCAACGTGGTGCCGAGGCCGGTGGTGACCCCACCGGTGAACACCACCGAACGCGGCTGGAAGATCAGCGCGATCTCGTGCACGAAATTCGCCATCCTGATCGTGAACGCGTCGGTGCCCCCCGCCCGGCCGTGGCGCGCACGCAGGGTGTCCAGACCGCGGCCCGACAGGGCCAGCACGGCCTTGTCCTCGACGCCGCCCACGGTGGCGTCGACGCTCCGCAGGACCCGCAGGTGCCCCAGTTCCCAGTTGGCGTCGGAACGGGGGCGGCGGATCGTCCCGGTGTCGTCGGTCATCGCGAAACCCAGGCCCGTACCGACCGCCAGGCACACCAGCGGGTGCGGGCCGTGGTCGAGGTGGGCGACCAGGTGCGCCTCGGCGTCGTTGACGACCGCCACCGGCAGATCCATTTTCGCGCCGAGGCGTCCCGCCAGGTCGCCCTGCGCCCACGGCCAGGCACCCGCGAACAGCACCTCGCCGGTGGTCGGGTCCGTGGGTCCCGCGATCGCGATCCCGAGCGCCGCGACGTCGCCGATCGCGTCACGCAACGCCCGTCGGAACGCCCGTCGGCCGGCCGTCTTGGGGATCCCCGTCACCTCGGAAACCAGCTCCGCGCCGGTCGCGGTCACCGCGACCCGCGCCACACGCGCACCCGAGGAACCCATGTCGACCGCACCGACCGGCTGCATCGTCGGGACCCTAGTATCGCGACGGGTTCGGGTACGGTCACCTCCCGGCCACCGCATCCGCACAGCACCGGGTGCCCGACACGCGCAGGGGACGTGATGACACGAAGCACCACCGACGATCCGACACCGGCGATCGCGCTGCGCGGCGTCGGCGTTCGTTTCGGGGGGATCGCGGCGCTGAGCGACGTGGACCTGACGCTGCCGCCCGGCCAGTTCTGCGGCCTGATCGGTGCCAACGGAGCCGGCAAGACCACCCTGTTCGACGTGATCAGCGGGCTGCGTCGCCCCGACACCGGGGTGGTCGAGATGGCGGGGCGGGACGTG
>CAZVFF010000396.1:0-1773 GCA_964626395.1 uncultured Iamiaceae bacterium
TTCATGGTGCTCGGTTCCTTCGGGGTGGTCGGGTTGTTGAGCCGTCGTGGTGACGGCCACAACTCGCTGGCCGACTACGCCGGGATCGCGTCCCGCCAGCCGTATCTGGCGTTCGCGTTGACGGTGTTCCTGCTCGCGCAGGCCGGGGTGCCCTTCACGATCGGTTTCGTCGCCAAATTCGAGGTGCTCGTCGCCGCGGTCCAGGGTGGCGCGTGGCCGTTGGCGCTGATCGCGATGGTGACGGCGGTGATCGCCGCGTTCCTGTACCTGAAGGTCATCGTCGCGATGTACTCGGGCACCGTGTCCGAGAAGGTCGCGGCCCTGCCCCGGGTCGTGGTGCCCTGGGGGGCGAAGCTGGCACTGGTGATCTCCTTCGTCGTGGTGGTCGGGTTGGGGATCGCCCCCGGTCCGGTCACGAACCTCGCCGAGCACGCCACCCCGCACCTGATCGCCCTGGGAAGATGACCCGTAGTGCCGGCATTCGGCACCGACGATTCGAGTCGGCCGCACGGGACTGAACGGTGCTGATCGGTTCGGTGCGTGACCTGCTGGCCGTGCCGATCGTGTTCGTGGTCGCCGCCGCGGTCGGTGTCGTCCTCGTCACGCTGTTGCGCCTGGTCGGGCCCGGTTCGGTCCTGGTCGAACGGAACCGTCTTCCGGCGTGGTGGGGTCGGTTCACGGCGTGGGCGCGCAGCCGATCATTGCGGATCTGGTGCCCGGACCCGACGACCGCCGCAGCGGTGACGCACCATCTGGCCACGCCGATGGGCCGACGACTGTCCCGTCTGGGCGTGGCGATCGCGGAAGGCCCCCACGATGCCGACGTGATCGTCGTTTCTGCCGGCGACCGGGACGGCTTGGACCACCAGCGGCGATCCACGCCGGTTCCCACGGCGTCGATCGTGTTGTCCGACCCGACCGATCAGGCCGAGTTCGTCGACGCGCTGGTGCGCCTGTCGGCCGCGTTGCGCTGGCCCGGGGAGGCGTCGGTCCGGTGACCGCCTCGTTGCAACCGTCCTACTGGCAACAACTCGTCTTCGGGATCGGGGTGATCGTCCCCACCCTGCTGGTCGGGGCGGTCCTGCTGGCCTGGTTCACCCGGTCGGTGCTCGTCCCGGGGGCGGCGGGGCGCCGCTGGCCCGAGGGGACCCGCTGGTTCCGCCCGATCGTCGAGCTGGTCGTCGACACCCAACGCGAACCCGTCGGCGGGGTCGACCAGGCCGGCTCGTATCCGGTGGCGGTCCGGTTCGGCCTGGTGGCTGCCGCCTGCGTCGTGATCCCGGTGACCGCCGGTGCGGTCGTGGTGCGCCCCGGTCTGGGCATCCACGTGTTACCGCTGCTGCTCGCGGCCGACGCCGTCGTCACCCGATTGGCCGGTCGGAAGCACACACCGGTGGGGCGGGGAACCGACCGGTCCGGTGACCTCGTCTTCCGGATGCGCCTCGCCGCGGCCGGACTGGTGGCGTTGGCCGCCGGTGCGGTGCAGGCCCAATGGGGGACCGGTTCGCTGTACGACATCGTCGCCGCCCAGGTCGACCGGCCGATCCCGGGGCTCTCGTGGGCGGGTCTGCCCACCGTGTTCGTGCAACCCTTGGCGGCGATCCTGGCGGTGGCGGCGGTGCATGTGACCCTGTGCGTCATGCCGGTCGGTGCGGCCCGGGCAGCCGGGGCGTTGCCCCGCCTGTCCGGTGACATCGTCGACCAGGCGTGGCTGGTGGCGGCCGCGGCGTGGCTGGTGTGCGTGTTCGCCGGTGGGGGCGCGGTGCCGTGGGG
>CAZVFF010000397.1:0-1772 GCA_964626395.1 uncultured Iamiaceae bacterium
TGACCGGCACAGGACCCGGGTTCACGAACACCTACAACTATGACACCGGTGGCCGACTCGGAACACTCACCCGTCTGGAAGGCACCACCACCACGACCGGGACCCGTACCTATGGCCCATACGGAAACCTTCAAGGCCTCAACGACCAAACCGGGGCCACAACAACATCAAGCCGTCTGGACTGGGATGCGACCAGCCCGGTCCCGCAGTTGGTCGGCAACACGAAGAACACGACCACCACCGACCTCATAGGACTCGCAAAAACTGATGTGACCGCCACCGGCGGGACTGCGAACCCGACCGGACAAGACAACTTCGGATCCCTCACCACCACCGGGGCCGGATCCACCCTGTCAGCGTGTGCAACCGACTATGACGCGTGGGGCACGCCAACCAACGGCGCCGCAACCTCAACGCTGCCTTGCGCTGGCTACCGCGGCCAGATCGGCAACAACGCCCACTACTACAACCACGCCCGCACCTACGACCCCACCCTCGGCGGATGGGACTGCCGCGCGTGGTGGGGACAGTGGGTAGTCAGGCGGCGGTTGCTGCCTGTGGGGTCATGATTGTTTCGTATTCGATGGGGGTCAAGCGGCCGAGTCGGGCTTGTCGGCGGCGGTGGTGGTAGGTGCGTTCGATCCAAGTGATGATCGCGATTCGCAGTTCATCGCGGGTGTCCCAGGTGCGACGGTCGAGGACGTTGCGCTGCAGCAGAGCGAAGAATGATTCCATGGCGGCGTTGTCGGCCGCGGTGCCGACTTGGCCCATCGAGCCGACAAGCCCGTGACGGGCCAACACCCGGTGGACTTTCCTGGAACGAAATTGCGACCCGCGGTCCGAGTGGACGATGCAACCAGCTACATCGACACCGCGGCGGGCGACGGCCATTTCGATGGCTGCGACCACCAGGCGGGCTTTCATTCGCGAGTCGATCGCCCAGCCGACGATCCGGTTGGAGGACACGTCCTTGATCGCGCACAGGTAGAGCTTTCCCTCACGAGTCCAGTGCTCGGTGATATCGGTCAGCCACAACTCGTTCAGCGCCGTCGCGGTGAAGTCCCGGTGGACCAGATCGTCATGGGACGGCGTTCCCGGCCGGGAACCTTTGTGACCCTTGGGTTTGCCGAACACCGACCACCAGCCCATGTCGCGGCAGATCCGCCACACGACCCGATCAGACACCTCATGGCCGGCGAGTCGGGCCTCGTCGGCGAGGAACCGGTACCCGAACTCGGGGTCATCGACGTGGGCGTCGAAAATTGCGTTCGCCAGATGGGCCTCGTCGAGCTGGGCGTCGGTGAACGGCTGGTTCAACCATCGGTAATACGCGGAGCGGGCAAGGTCGAGTACCCGACACGACACCACCACGGGGATCCCATCGGCGGCGAGCTCGGATACGAGCGGGTACATCAACCTTTTGGGAGGGACGCCTGACCCAAATACGCGGCCGCCCGTCGCAGCACCTCGTTTTCTTGTTCCAACAGCCGGATCCGGCGTCGCAGCGCTCGGCTCTCGGCAGCGTCTTCGGCGGTCCCGCCGGGCCGGTCGCCCTCGGCGACAGCCGCTTTACGAAGCCATTTCGACAACGTCATCGGATGGATCCCGAAATCAGCAGCGATCTGTTCGAGAGTCACCCCGTCGGGACGGTTGCGGGCCACCCGGACGACATCGTCACGGAACTCCTGCGGATAGGGCTTGGGCATGCGAACATCCTTCCAGGCCTGCCGAAACAAGCCAGTCGAGATGTCCCCTCACCGCGCGGCAGTCCC
>CAZVFF010000398.1:0-1770 GCA_964626395.1 uncultured Iamiaceae bacterium
CGGCGGAGCGGTCCACCTTGGAGGGGTCCTTGCCGCTGAAGGCGCCGCCTCCGTGACGGGCGGTGCCGCCGTAGGTGTCCACGATGATCTTGCGACCGGTCAGGCCGCAGTCGGCGTGGGGGCCACCCAGTTCGAAGGCGCCGGTCGGGTTGACCAGCACCCGGAAGTCGTCGTCCGCGAACTTCTCGGGCACCAACGGACGGATCACGTGCTCGATCAGATCCGGTTTGATCACCGAGTTGGCGTCGATCCCCGGCGCGTGCTGGGTCGAGATCAGCACGGTGTCCAGCCGGACGGGGACCCCGTCGACGTAGTCGAAGGTGACCTGGGTCTTGCCGTCGGGACGCAGGTACGGCAGGAGTCCCGACCGGCGCACCTCGGCGAGGCGTTCGGCCAGCCGGTGCGCCCACCAGATCGGCAACGGCATCAGCGATTCGGTCTCGTTGTTCGCGTAGCCGAACATCATCCCCTGGTCGCCGGCGCCCTGCGCGTTGAGCTCGTCCTCACCCGAGGTGCCCGAACGCGTCTCGAACGCGGTGTCGACACCCTGGGCGATGTCGGGCGACTGCGGGTCGATCGAGGTCAGCACCCCGCAGGTGTTGCCGTCGTAGCCGACCGATTCGCGGTCGTAACCGATCGCCTTGATCGTCTCACGCACGACATGGGGGATCTCCACGTACGCAGAGGTGGTGATCTCACCGGCGACCATGGCGAGCCCGGTCGTCACCATGGTCTCGCAGGCCACACGGGCCATCGGGTCCTCGGCGAGGATGGCATCCAGGATCGCGTCCGAGATCTGGTCGGCGACCTTGTCGGGGTGACCCTCGGTCACCGACTCGGAGGTGAAGGTCCAACTGGTCACAACTGACTCCTCTGTATTGTTCGGGCTTTCAGCGTCGTTCGAGTTCTGCGGGTGCTGCGGGACTCACGGGTGGTTCGGGGTGCGCTGCAGCGCAGTGCCGGGGCGATCATCAGGCGGTCCGTTCGGCACGGTGCCGGACGACCTCGTCGAGGATCACGGATGCGATTTCGGTCTTGTCTGCCAACGGGACGGTTCGACGGCCCCCGCCCGAGGACAGGATCGTCACCTCGTTGGTGTCGTGCGCGAAACCGGCGTCCGGCGCGGACACGTCGTTGGCCACGATCAGATCCAGTTTCTTGTCGACGAGCTTACGCGCGGCGCGCTCGACGACGTCCTCGGTCTCCGCGCAGAACCCGACCGTCGTGCGACCCGCACGAGGGACGGTGGCCAGTTCGGCCAGGATGTCCGCGGTCCGTTCCATCGACAACGTGGGTACGCCGGCGGACTTCTTGATCTTCTGCGGGGCCGGGTCGACCGGGCGGAAATCGGCGATCGCGGCGGACATGACCACCACGTCGGCTTCCGCTTCGGCACCCATCCCCGCGCTGCGCATCTGTTCGGCCGTGTCGCCCGGGACCACCTGCACCCCGGGTGCCACGGCGAGGTCCGCGGTGGTGACCAGCAGCACGTCCGCGCCCCGGGCGGCGGCGACCGCCGCGAGCGCGTGACCCTGCTTGCCGGTCGAACGGTTGCCCAGGAAACGAACGGGGTCGATCGGCTCGCGGGTTCCCCCGGCGCTGATCACGAACCGGAGTCCGGCGAGATCGGCGTCGGGTCCGCTGCCCGTCGACCGAGCCGACACCCGTTCCACCGCGGCGCGGACGTCCTCCGGGTCGGCCAGACGTCCGGGCCCGAAATCCCCGCCGGCGTGGGGACCGTCGCCGGGGGGGACCACGGAGGTACCGCGT
>CAZVFF010000399.1:0-1761 GCA_964626395.1 uncultured Iamiaceae bacterium
CGACCCGGACGCGGCGATCGTCTTGGCCGCGAACGGCAGCTCGAACGCGCCGGGCACCCAACGTTCGGTGACATCGGCGACCCCGAGTGCGGCGAACTCGCGGCGCACCCCTTCGAGCAACCGCCAGGTGACGTGATCGTTGAAACGACTCGCGACCACCGCGACGCGTAGACCCGTACCGTCCAGGTCGGGGGCGTCACGTCGGTCCGAACGCAGGTCCTCGGCCATGGCGTGCCACGCTAGTGTCCGCGCCGTACCGACACCTGACCCACCTCCAGGGGGAACCGTTCCAGGAAACGCCGCTCGGCTTCGACGCTGCCGATCACCACGAGCGACGCCGCCCACGGGATCGGTTCGTGGGGGTCCGGGTTCGGTGAGGTGTGACCGCCCCGGGTGACGCCGACGATGTTGCACCCGGTCTCCTCGGGGATCTTCAATTCGACCAGGGTGTGGCCGGCGATCGCCTCGGACACCGGGACCGAGAACATCTCGAGTCCTTCGGCCAGCACCAGGTGGTCGGAATCCCCGAACGCGTTCAGGATGGCGGTCGCCCCCTGGGAGGCGTACGACAACACCGCGTCGGCGCCCGCACGTTGGAGTGTCGCGACGTTCCGTTCCACGTTCGAACGGGCGATGACCTGCATGTCGGGCGCCAGTTGACGGCAGTAGATCGTCAGGTAGATGTTCGCGTCGTCGTCGTGGGTGGTCATGAGGATCGCGCTCGCCCCGAAGAACCCGGCACGCTTGAGGACCGACAGCTTGGACGCGTCACCCTGGATGTACAGCTCGGCATCCCGGATGCGTTCGGGACGCAGTTCGATGATCCTGGTCCGCAGGCCCTCCTTGGCCAACGCATCGGCGGCGGCCCGGCCGACGCGACCGCCGCCGACGACGATCACCGACGACCCGGTGGGCGTGTCGAGCCCGAAGATCTTGTCGTAGTGGTCCAACTGCGCCTGCGAGCCGACCAGGATCAGCACGTCGTCGTCGTCGATCCGCAGCTCCGGCACCGGCAGCTCGAGGCCACCACGACGCCAGATACCGACCAGGTTGACCCCACAACGGCTCCGCAGGCTCGACGCACCGATGGTGACGCCGGCCAACACGGTGCCCTTGGCGTTGGCTTCGGCGACGACCAGGTCACCGAACTCGCCGATCTTGCGGGACCGGGCGTCCACACCCAGTACCCGTTGGGCCATCGCACGGCCCAGGAGGAACCCGGGACGCAGGACGGTGTCGCACCCGGCACGTTCGAGGATGTCGGTGGCCGCTTCGGTCGACGAGGTCGCCGCGGTCCGCACGTCCGGGTCGAACTCGGACACGGTGAAGATGATGTTGGTGTTGGTCATGTCCGACCGGGTCGCGGCGACCAGCGCCGCGGTGTCGGCCCGCGCGGACGCGTAGGTGGCCGGGTCGTCCAACGCACCGAGCATCGTGGTGTACCCGCGGTTGCCCAGTTCGAGCGCCTCGCCGTGTTCCTCGACGATGATGACGTACGGGATCTTCAGGTCCTCCAGTCGCCGCGTCAGGGTCTCGGCGACCGGATCGAACTGGGTGAGGATCACGTGGTCCCGCATCCCGGCGGGCACACGGAGGGGGACACGACTGGCTTCACGCGCGTTCAGCCACGGGCGGAACACGAACTGGATGAACACGAACGGCAGGATCACCAGGATCAGGAACGCACCGGTGAGCATCACCAGCAGCGAGAACGCCTTCCCGGGGTCCGATTCGAAGGTGATGTCGCCGAACCCGAGGGTC
>CAZVFF010000400.1:0-1748 GCA_964626395.1 uncultured Iamiaceae bacterium
GAGCACCGGGATGCCTCCGCACCCCGCGAACTCTTTGCACGCCCGACCCACCGCCAGCCGGGTCGACCGTGCAATGACGCCTCCACTCGGCGACCCGCCCGGGCCCTGAACCCACCCCGACCACACCCTCGGAAACTCTTTGCACGCCCGACCCACCGCCGACCGGGTCGACCGTGCAATGACCCTTCCGGGTCCGAACCCCGTCCACCCCGACCAGGACCCCCATGATCACGGGTGTCACAGGCGGCCGCGATCATGCCTCCATGTCCGGTCACCCGCCATCGGAACCTCCCGATCGACGCACCAGGATCGGGATCGACACGATCGAGCGCACCATCGACCGACTCGCACGCCCACGGCTCGGGGTCGTCTCCGTTGCCGAACTGCGCGAAGCGGGAATCGACGACGACCGCCGGGAGCAGACGTTGCGACGCGGCGCGCTCGTCCCGGTCGCACACGGTGTCTACCGTCCTGCCGGCGTGCGCCTCACCCGAGAGGGGGAGCTGCGCGCGGCCCGCGCGTCGATCGGTCCGCACGCGGTCGTGTCCCACCGGTCGGCGCTGTGGGTGTGGGGCCTGATCGACCACGTCGACGTCGTCGAGCTCACGGTTCCCCTCGGGCGACGTTGCACCGTCGACGGTCGCGTCGTGCACCGGTCGACGGACCTGTCCGACGCGCACTGTTGCGTCCGGCGGGGGGTGCCCGTTACCACACCCGCCCGATCGCTCCTCGATGCCGCCGCGGTCCTGTCGACAAACGACCTCGCGGACGCGGTCGAAGGGGCACTCGTCGATCAACTCGTGTCGGTTGCGGGCCTCAGGGCCATCCTCGCGGAACTCTCCCGGCCGGGGCGGAGGGGTTCCGGGAGGCTGCGCCGTCACCTCGATGCACGTGCGCTCGGCGACGTCCGACCCGAGTCACGTCTGGAACCCTTGATGGCCCGACTCTGCCGGGATCACGGCGTGGGCCCGGTGCGCTACCAGTCGCCGGTGGTGTTGGACGGCACGACGTACCGCCCGGACTTCCAGATCCCGGAAGCGCTGCTGGCGGTGGAGGTCGACGGCCTCGCCGCTCACCGGAGCCGGGACGCCTTCGATCGCGACCTGACCCGGCAGAACGCCTTCATCCGCAGCGGTTGGCTCGTTCTCCGCTACACCTCGACGCACCTGCGCCGACCCGCGAGGGTCGCCGCGGAGATCATCGACGTGGCGCGGCGGCGCCGGACGGAATTCGGCGTCGCCACTGCGTGAAGGCATCTGTGCACGGTCGATCCGGGCGGAACGGGGTCGACCGTGCAACGTCGCAACGGCGAACCGCACCACGAGTGCGACGACATCCCACGCACATCCAGCCGATGGCCACCACGAACCGGTCGTTGCACACCCGACCCGACCCACGCCGGGTCGACCGTGCAAAGTCGCGCTGGCGGCGGGGCGGTCGCGCCATCGGGCACGACGTGCGAGGCTGTCGGTCATGGGCGACGGGGACCGCATCACGACCTTCACCAACGACGGCTCCACCTTCGCGGTGTCCGACAGGGGACCGCTCGACGGCGAGATCGTCGTGTGCCTGCACGGGTTCCCCCAACCGGCGTCGTCGTGGGACGCGGTGGCCGAGCGGCTCGCCGAACGGGGCTTCCGGGTGCTGGCGCCCACCCAACGTGGCTACTCGGCAGGTGCACGACCGCGCCGACGCCGCGACTACACCGTCGACAAACTGGCCGGCGACGTGGTGGCGCTGATCGACGC
>CAZVFF010000401.1:0-1727 GCA_964626395.1 uncultured Iamiaceae bacterium
AGACCAACACGCCCGAGTACGCCTGGAAGGGCGACACCCACAACAACCTGTTCGGCGGCACCCACAACCCGTGGAACACCGACTGCTCGGCCGGCGGGTCCTCGGGCGGGAGCGCCGCGGCGGTCGCCGCCGGGCTCGTCCCGTTGGCCACCGCGTCCGACGGGGGCGGGTCGATCCGCATCCCGGCGTCGCTGTGTGGTCTGCCGGGGATGAAGACCTCCATGGCGCGCATCCCGATCGGCGGGATCGACCAGGGCGGCTGGCCGTTGCTGTCGGTCACCGGCATCCTGACCACGAGCGTCGAGGACACCGTGGGTGTGCTCGACACCGTCGTCGGGCCCGACCCGTCGGACCGGAACTCGCTGCCGATCCCGGAACGGTCCTGGGTCGACGCGATGGACGACCTGCGGTACCCCCGCCAGGTCGTGTGGGCACCCGATCTGGGGTACGCGAACGTCGACCCGGAGGTCGCCGCGGCGTGCCGGTCGGCGATCGACCGCATCGCGGACGCCGGCGTGGAGATCATCGAGATCGACGGACCCTTCGACGAGGACCCCGTCGGGTCGTTCCTGGTCCTCTCGGGCGCCGCGAACCTGCACGGTCTCGCCGCGTACCGCGACGACCCGCGCTGGGAACAGGTCGACGAGATGCTGCGCGGCATCCTCGGTTTCGCCGAGGGACTCAGTGCCGTGGACTACCTGGAACACGCGGAGGTGGGTCACCGCCTGAACCTGGCGATGATCGGGACCCTGCGTCGGGGACGGGTGCTGCTCACCCCGACCGTCGCCGGTCTGCCCGGCCCCCCGGGTGGGGTGGGCACCGTGGACGGGGTGTCGACCGACAACTGGCTGCAGATGACCTACCCGTTCAACCTGACACGGTCACCCGCGGGTACGGTCCCGATCGGCCTGGATTCACGGGGCGTGCCCATCGGGTTGCAGATCGTGGGGCCCCAACGCGGCGACATGGTGGTGTTGCGCACCATGTCGGTGCTGGACGAACTGTTCGGATTCGATGCCGTTGCGCCGGAGCCGACGTGACGGTGGCGTCCCGGAAACACCGCAGGTAGCGTCGGGACATGCGCTTCGGTTCCGACTCGGGTTGGCGTCCGGTGGAGCGCATCGACGCCCTCGTGGTCGGATCCGGCGGGATCCGCCTGGTGCGCGCGGTCGCGTGGGCCGCGCCGTGCCAGCCGATCGTGTCGTCGCTGTCGATCCGACGGATCCCCGGCTGGCGACGCGATCTCGTGGGTGGTGAGGCGTTGGGTCGGTCCTTGGGTCCGGACCCGGACGCGTTCGACGTCGACGACGGTCTGGGTTGGTACCGCCATGACGGTCGCCACGGGTTGCGGTGTCCGACACTCGCCGTGACGATCTCGGTCCGAGCGTCCCGCCGGGCGGCGACACGACCCGTGGCCGAGGTGACCCGGTCCCCACGACGGGTCGCGATCCGACGTACCGCCGATCACGCGACCGACGACGCGCCGATGCTCCAACCCGGCACCTGGCCGGGCGTGCACACCCGCTGGCCGTTGCTCGCCGACACGAACCCGGAGAACGTGCTCGGCATCTCCCCGGCACGGATCGCGACCGGCCCGGCCGCGCTGTTCCGGAACTCCGAGGACCACCGCCTGGTGGGTTGAGGGCGCGATCGCGGCGTCCGGCGGGAGCACGCGGCTCCCGGGCCGGTGCCCCGGCGGGGGACGGGTGTCACGGGCGGTGTTTCCG
>CAZVFF010000402.1:0-1704 GCA_964626395.1 uncultured Iamiaceae bacterium
CCTGGATCCCGGGTTCGGTCTCGGCCACCTCGAGTTCCACCGCGGCGGGCAGGTCCACACCGACGATCTCGTCGCCGTACATCGCGAGCGTCACCGTCGCGCCCTCGACCAGGTAGCCGGCGGTGTCGCCGAGGGTCTCCTCGGGCACCGGGAGCTGTTCGTAACTGGCGGTGTCCATGAACACGCAGTCGGTCGCGTCGCGGTACAGGTACTGCATCTCGACCTTGTCGATCACCGCCTGGGTGACCTTCTCGCCGGCGCGGAACGTCCGGTCGAGCACCCGCCCGGTCCGCACGTTGCGCAGTGTGGTCCGCACGAACGCTCCGCCCTTGCCGGGTTTGACGTGCTGGAACTCCATCACCTGGAACAGTCCGTCGTCCAACTGCAGGGTCATGCCGCTCTTCAGGTCGTTGGTGGTGATCGCCATTGCCAGGATGCCTCGTTCGTCGTCGATCGGTCGCCGGTGGTCACACCGACGTGGTCTTGGGGGCACGGGTCAGGGTTCGGCACCCTTCCGGGGTGACGACGACGGTGTCCTCGATCCGGACACCGCCGTGTTCGGGCAGGTACACGCCCGGTTCGACCGTGACCACCGCGCCCTCGGGGAGCCTAACAGTGCCACCATCGGCGACCGCTGGTTGCTCGTGGATCTGCAGGCCGACGCCGTGGCCGGTGGAGTGCAGGAACGCGTCGGCCCAGCCGGCTTCGGTGATGATCTCCCGACATGCGGCGTCGACCTGCCCGGTGGTCACGCCCGGGGCGACCCGTTCCACGCCGGCGGCCTGGGCTTCCGCGACCACGTCGAGCATGCGCTGTTGGGTGGGCGACGCGTCGCCGATCATCAGCGTGCGGGTCATGTCCGAGCAGTAGCCGTCGACGAGGGCACCGAAGTCGAGGACGACCAGGTCGCCTTCGACGATCCGGCGGTCACCGGGTTGGTGGTGCGCCATCGCCCCGTTCGGGCCGGCCGCCACGATCGTGTCGAAGGAGACGTCCTTCGCGCCGTGGTGCCGCATCGCGAAGTCCAGTTCCAGGCCGAACTCCCGCTCGGTCGGTTCCTCGGCGAGCCGGTGACGCACCCGGGCCAGGGCGGCGTCCGCGATCGCGCACGCCGCCTCGATCCGCTGGATCTCGCCGGGTTCCTTCACGATCCGCAGATCGTCGATCAGGCTCTCGGTGGCGATCAACGTGGACGCCGAGAACCACTCGTCGGCCCAGCGACGCTGCCGGGACCACGTGACGTGATCGGCTTCCAACCCGATGCGGCCCACACCGTCGAGCGCGGTCACGATCGCGGCCTTCTGCCCCCTGGCACCGGCGACGGTGCGTTCGGCTCCGACCCGCGACGCGGCCAGCTCGGCCCTGGACTGTTCGCCGTAGCGGCCGTCGGTGACGAACAACAGTCCGTCGTCACGCACCACGACCACGGCCGCGGATCCGGTGAATCCGGTCAACCACCGGATGTTCTCGGGCCGGGTGACGACGAGCGCGTCGCAGCCGGCGTCGGCGAACCGTTCCCGGACGGCGTCGACACGTGCCGACTTGTCGATCGGTTCGAGGGTGGCGAGCAGGGTCGCGGCACGCTCGGCGGCGGTGGTGTCAGCGGTCATTCGTGACCGGTCTCCTTCGGGTTCGGTTCGGTCGGAACCCGTTCATCGACGGGTTCCCCATTGTGGCGTCCACTGCGCCGACATCCACGGACCT
>CAZVFF010000403.1:0-1702 GCA_964626395.1 uncultured Iamiaceae bacterium
GGTGGATCCGTCGGGTGCGGAGACCGTGAATCAGTATGACGGTGAGGGACGCGTTGTGTCCCAGTGGGATCCGAATGCGGTTGCGGGTGGGGGTGGGTTGGATCCCCAGGATGCGACCGTCTTCGATTACGGCGATCTGGCGGATGGTTCGGGGACGGTGTCGGTGACGGCGCCGGATGGGTTGGTGACCGAGCAGACCTATTCGGGAGGATTGTTGGTGTCCGAGGTCGAGGGGGTGGGCACCGACGATGAGCAGTCCAGCGAATTCGGGTATGACCTGTCCTCTGGGTTGCCGACGGTGGCGATCGGGCCGGATAATGCGATGTCGACGATGTCGTACACGCCGGAGGGGTGGTTGGCGAAGGAGGTGTCACCGTCGGGTGCGACAACGACGTATTCGGATTTCAACGCGTTCGGGGATCCGGGGTCGGTGAAGGACCCGTCGGGGGTGACGACGACCTATGGGTATGACGGGAACGGGAACCTGGTATCGGTTGCCCGGCCCTGGGGTTCGACAACGGCGACGACCACGTATGGTCGTTCCTCGGGTCGCCCCGATGATGTGGTGTCGGTGACCGGGCCCGATGGATCGGTCACCGAGATGGCCTATAACGCTGCGTCGGGACTGGTGTCGTCGGTGACTGATCCGGCGGGTGGGGTGTCGTCGTTCGGGTATGACGTTGCTGGTCACCAGGTGTGGCGGGTGAACCCGGAAGGGAACGTTTCCGGTGGTGATCCGGTGGCGAACCGGTCGGTGTCAGCGGTCGGCCCGGCGGGCCGGAGCCTCATCGGGTTGGACGAGAACGGGGCCGGAGTGGCCGACGGGTTCGTTCGGTATTCAACCAGTGGTTTGGGTACTGCCGCTTCGGGGGAGGTGTGGTCGACCGTGGCGGGGGGTTGGTCGACGGCGTCGCGGTCGGGGGTGGCTGCAGCGACGGGGTCGGGTTCGTTGGCGACGTTGCCGGTGGAGTTGTCTGCGTCGGAGGGGTATCGGGCGTCGATGGTCGTCGCGGACGGTTCACGGAATCTGGTCGGGTTGGCGTTCCGGGTGCAGGACGTCAACAATTTCTGGGCGGTGGTGCAGCTTCCGGCGTTTGGTGGCTGGGTGTTGTACAAGACGGTGGCCGGTACGACGACGCTGGTGGGGGCTGAAGCCGGTCCGGTGAACACGGATGATCATGTTTCGGTGACCTCGAAGGGGTCGTCGGTGTCGGTGTTCGTCAATGGTGCCGAGTTGATCGACGTATCGGACGCGGCGTTGGCGACCAAGACCGGAGTCGGGTTGTACAGTTCCGACGCGGGTCCGGTGGCGGCCGGGTTTGTGGCGGGTTCGGCCGATGGCGGTCAGGTGGGTCGTTTGTTCGACCGGGCGGGGAGGGTGACTGGCACGGTGGGGCCGGGGCGTGTGGATGGTTCGTATGTGACGACGGCGTCGATGTTTGATGCGGTGGGGAATCGGATCGGTTTCACTGATGGGAATGGCGATACGACCACGGCGGTGTTCGATACGGTCGGCAACATGGTGTCGCGTACGGTGCCCGGTGGTGGGACCACGTCGTGGGTCTATGACGTGTTGGGGCGTGTGGTGGAAACCCGGGCGCCGGGGAAACCGGCGGCGTCGGTGGACTACTCGGCGGGTGATTTTTCGGCGGATCCGGTGGTGTCGCCGCAGGTGACCACGACGCAGCCCGATGGGGTTGCG
>CAZVFF010000404.1:0-1687 GCA_964626395.1 uncultured Iamiaceae bacterium
CCGGTCGGGTCACCGACGCGTCGCTCGTGGTCGGCCCCGCGGCCGCGCACTTCGGCTGGGCCCGGGACGACTTCGACGCGATCGCCGGCGCCATGGTGGCCGGACACGTCATCGAGTGCGGCACCCAGGCCACCGGCGGGAACTACTCGGGCTTCACCGGAATCGCCGACATGGGTCGGCTCGGCTTCCCGATCGCCGAGATCCACGCGAATGGATCCTCGGTCATCACCAAACACCCCGGCACCGGCGGTGCGGTCACCCGCGGCACCGTCACCGCACAACTGCTCTACGAGATCGGTTCGCCCCGCTACGCCGGGCCGGACGCCACCGCCCGCTTCGACACGATCAGCCTCGACGACGACGGTGCCGACCGGGTACGGATCTCCGAGGTCTCGGGCGAAGCACCACCCCCGACGCTCAAGGTCGGCCTCAACCACATGGGCGGCCTGCGCAACGAGGTCACCTTCGTGCTGACCGGCCTGGACATCGACGCGAAAGCCGACCTGGTGCGTGCCCAGATGCGGGCCGCGGTCGACGTGCCGATGACCTGGACCCTGGCCCGCACGGACCACCCCGACGCGCCCGTCCAGGAGGAAGCGAGCGCGCTGTTGCGGTGCGTGGTCCGCGGCGACGACCAACACGCCGTCGGGCGGGCGTTCACCTCGGCCGCCATCGAATTGGCGCTCGCCAGCTACCCCGGTTTCCACGTGACCGCGCCACCCTCCAAAGCCACCCCCTACGGGGTGTTCACCGCCGCGTACCTGGCCCAGGGTGATGTGCCCCACGTCGTGGTCGGCCCCGACGGGACCCGCACCGCGATCGACCCGCCGCCGACCTTCGCCGAACTCGAACCCGTCGGCGACCCGGCCCCACCGCCCGTACCCCGGACCGGGGCGACCCGACGCGCGCCACTCGGCGAGGTCACCCACGCCCGCTCCGGTGACAAGGGTGGCTCGGCCAACATCGGGGTGTGGGTCATCGACCCGGCTCTGTGGCCGTGGCTCGTGCACACCCTCACCGTCGAGAAACTCCGGGAACTGCTTCCCGAGACCGCCGACCTCGCCGTCACACGCCACCAGCTCGCCAACCAGGGCGCGCTCAACTTCGTCATCGACGACATCCTCGGCGAAGGCGTGTCGTCGAACGCCCGGTTCGACCCGCAGGCCAAGGCGCTGGGGGAGTGGTTGCGCTCCCGCGAGATGGAGATCCCCGAGGCGCTGCCGTGACGGTGCTCACCACCCGGGTCGACCCGTCGAGCGACGGCTTCCGGGCCAACCGCGCATCACTCCTGGAGCAGCTCGCCGACCTGGAGGCCGAACAGGCGAAAGCGCTCGCCGGGGGAGGCGACAAGTACATCGCCCGGCACCGGGGCCGTGGCAAGTTGCTGGTGCGCGAACGCATCGAGCTGCTCGTCGACTCCGACGCCCCGTTCCTGGAGCTGTCGACGTTGGCCGCGTGGGGGTCGGACTTCCCCGTCGGGGCGAGCGTGGTCACCGGCATCGGCGTCGTCGAAGGCGTCGAATGCATGATCATCGGCTCGGACCCGACCGTGCGGGGCGGGTCGTCGAACCCGTGGACCCTCCGCAAGATCCTGCGCGCGAACGAGATCGCGCGCATCAACCGGCTACCGCTGATCAACCTCACCGAATCCGGCGGCGCAGATCTGCCCACCCAGAAGGAGATCTTC
>CAZVFF010000405.1:0-1671 GCA_964626395.1 uncultured Iamiaceae bacterium
CTCGGAGGCCACCCTCGCGTTGCCGCCCGCGAAGATCGCCGGGATGGGTCCCGCAGCGGCGGTGAACGCGGTGCACGCACGCCACCTCGCCGAGATCGACGACCCCGACGAACGGGCGGCGTTCATCGCCGAGCAACGGGCCGTGTACTCCGCCGACGTGGACCTGCTGCGGCTGGCCGGTGAGATGATCGTCGACGCCGTGATCCGCCCCGGCGACCTGCGTGGCGAACTGATCCGCCGGTACGCCATGGCCCGCGGCAAGGACCGTCACTTCAGTGACCGGCGCCACGGCGTCCCACCCGTGTGATGCCCCCCGGAATCCGGATCCCGGAACCGGTGGCAATACGGCCCGACACCGGCACGATGGGGTCGTGAACATCCCCGAGCAGGTCCTGATCCGCGACGTGGGTCCCCGCGACGGACTGCAGCCCGAGAAGCCGGTTCCCGTCGAGGGGCGCATCGCCCTGGTCGAAGCGCTGTTCGCAGCCGGGCTGCGTCACATCGAGGTGGCCGCGTTCGTTTCACCGAAGGCCGTACCCGCCATGGCCGACGCGGCGGCCGTTCTCGGCGGGATCGAACGGCCCGACGACGCCGTGGTCACGGTGCTCGTTCCGAACGTGCACGGCGCACGGGACGCATTGCGCTGCGACATCGACGAGATCACGGTCACGATCTCGGCCTCGGCGGCGTACAACCACCACAACGTGAACCGGTCGATCGACGAATCCCTCGACGAGGTCGCCGGGATCACCGAACTGGCACGCGGGGCGGGTGTTCCCGTCGACGCCGTGGTCAGCTGTGCGTTCGGATCCCCCTTCGAAGGCGACATCGACCCCGACGAGGTCGCCGGGTTGGGCGCGGCGTTGCGGGATCGGGGCTGTGACCGCCTGACGTACGCGGACACCACCGGCATGGGGACCCCGACACGCGTCCTCGCCCTGCTCGACGCGGTCGGAACCGACATCGGATTGCACCTGCACCAGACCCGCGGCACGGCACTGTTGAACGCCTGGGTCGCCCTGGGGGCGGGCGTGGCACGTTTCGACACCTCGGTCGGTGGTCTGGGCGGGTCACCGTTCGCCCCGGGCGCCGCCGGGAACCTCGCGACCGAGGAACTCGTCGCCGTCCTCGACGACGCCGGGATCGTCACCGGTTGCTCCATCGACGGGTTGATCGACGCCGCGCACCTGGTCGCCGATCTCGTCGGCCACGACATTCCCAGCACGATCGCCCGCGTCGGTCCGCGGACCCGACTGGTGCAGGACCGGGGGTGAACGCGGGTGCCCTGGTGTGACCACTGCGACCGTTACCTGAACCCGAACTCGATGCAGGCCGACGGTACGTGCCCGAACTGCGGGACCCGCCTCGCGAGCCGACGCGAGGTCCGACGGGCCCGCCAGGGCCGGGGGGCGTCGGCGGACGCCCAGGCGGTACGCGCCGCCCGGTCCGCGGCACAGGACCGGGCCGAAGCCACCGGGACCGACGACGACGGGGCCGACCCCGGTGCACCGTGGCATTTCAAGGTCCTGCTCGTCGCGTTGATCCTCTACCTGGCCTGGCGTCTGTTGCAGGGCATCGGTTGGCTCGTCGACGTGCTCTGAGGACGCGGCATCGGGAGGCGGTTCCCGCCGGCGTGGGGTGCCGGGTACACTCGCTCCGGAAGTTCGGGCT
>CAZVFF010000406.1:0-1665 GCA_964626395.1 uncultured Iamiaceae bacterium
CCGTAGATCGGGAACGACAATTCCCGCAGCAGGTAGCTCAGGCCCCCGACGTGGTCCTCGTGGCCGTGGGTGGCGACCAACCCGACGACGTCGTCGGCTCGTTCGTGCATCCACGTGAAATCGGGCAGGACCAGGTCGATGCCCAGCATGTCGGCGTCGGGGAACATCAGCCCGCAGTCGATCAGCAGGATCGAACCCTCGTGTTCGATGGCGGCGCAGTTCCGGCCGATCTCCCCGAGTCCGCCCAGGAAGCTGACGGTGACCGGCGCGGTCACGCCGCCACCGTCAGACCCAGTTCGCGGGCCAACGCACGGGCCCGGTCGTCGAGCCCGGCCGGGGCGTCGCCCATCGGGGCGCGGCACTGGCCGACCGGGAACCCCAGCGCCCGCATCATCGCCTTGGTGGGAACCGGGTTCGGTGCCTCGTCGGAGGTCTCGAACGCGAACGAGGTTTGCATGGCGGCATTCAGCTCCCGGGCTCGGGTGACGTCCCCCGCATGGTAGGCGTCGACCATCTCGGCCATGGTGCGGCCCATCCAGTGGGTGGCCACACCGACCACACCGACCGCACCGACCGCGAGCAGCGGCAGGGTCATGGCGTCGTCGCCGCTGTAGACCTCGAATCCCTCCGGGGCGGCGGCGATGAACCGGGCGGTCTCCGCCGGGTTGCCGGCCGCGTCCTTCAACGCCACGATGTTGGGCACCTCGGCCAGGGCCAGCAGTGTGGAGGTGGCGATCTTGCGGCCGCTGCGGACCGGGATGTCGTAGACCATCACCGGCAGGTCGGTCGCGGCGGCCACGGCCCGGTAGTGGGCCTCGATCCCCGCCTGGGACGGACGGTTGTAGTACGGGCACACCGCGAGGATCCCGTCGACCCCGAGCTCGGAGAGTTCCCCGGTCAGTTCGATGCTGTGCGCGGTGTCGTTGGTGCCGCCCCCGACCAGGATCGGGCAGTCGACCGCGGCGCGGACCGCCCCGACGAGTTCGTGGTCCTCCTCGTCGGGCAGGACCGACGCCTCACCGGTCGACCCGGCGAGCACCAACCCGTCGGAGCCGTTGGCGACCAGCCAGCGGGCCAGGTCCGCCGCGGCGGTCGTGTCGAGCCGTCCGTCGGCGTCGAACGGGGTGATCATCGCCGTGAGCACACGGCCGAAACGCGCCATCAGCGGGGTTTCCTGTTCTCACGGGCCATCGCGGCGATCCTACCAAGGCACCCGGACGCGGCACGTCCCGGGCCGGGGCGTCCACGCCGGTGTGGACGCCCGGGACCCGGGACGCACGTGTCGGGGTGGATCAGCCGGCTTCGGCGGCGGCGCGCTGGGCGGCGACGTCGTCGGCGACCGAGAAGTCGTCGTACTCGGATTCGGTGTCGGCCCAGTCCTCGAACTGGATCACACCCAGCTCCTCGAACTTGGTGCGCAGCCAACCGTCACCGGCGTCGAGCAGCCCGAGCTTCTTGCAGTTCGGCACGATCTTGGTGAACAGCATCTGCTGGAACACGGTCCGCTCGGGTGCCTGCATGACCAGCTTGAGGGTGTCCTCGACGGGCACACCCATGCGCTCCCACACCTCCTGCTGCAGGAACCGGTCCCGCATCCGCACGGCGGCTTCGAACGCGAATTCCTGGCGTTCCAGCAGCTCGGCCTGGGTGAGCTCCTGGTAGTGG
>CAZVFF010000407.1:0-1650 GCA_964626395.1 uncultured Iamiaceae bacterium
CGGTGATGCCGTCGAAGACCCCGCCGTTCCCACCGTCGTTGCCGGCCGTGCCCGCCCCACCGGTGGACTGGTACCCCTCGGTGACGCCGGCGCCACCACCCCCGGAAGCGCCCTGGCCTCCGGTGTTGTCCGATCCCCATGCCGCGGTCCCGCCCGCACCACCACCGGCTGCGAGGAGGCCATCGAAGGAACTGTCGCCGCCCGGATCAGCGGAACCCCCGACCGGTGACCCCGCACCCCCGCCACCGACGACCGCCGTGTACGTGCCGACCGACAGCTGCGCGGCCTGGGCGAGAACCTGGCCGCCGCCACCGCCCCCACCACCGCCACCGGTCGCCTCCCAGTAGGCCGTCGATGCGCCACCACCGCCACCGCCACCGACGATGTAGACGGTCGCGTCCAGCTTCGGCTCCGGCGGTTCGGTGGTGGGATCGGGCGGCGAGTCCGCCGCGGCGATGCTCGGCAACGCGACGACCGCGACGGCAGCGGCCGCAGCGGCACCGCCGAGCTGCAGCACCCGGCGACGGTTCCAGGTGTCGGTGGTCACCACACCCAGCTCGACGAGCCCGGCCATCGGGGTCCGGAGCTCCGCGGGGATGTCGTCGGCGCCGTCCCTGGCGCACCGGAACGCCTCGGCCTCGACGCCTCGAAGGTGCAACACCCCGTCGGCCCCGGCCGGCAACACCAGGAAGCCGTCGTCGACCTCCTCGACGTGCACGTCGTGTGACACAGCGAAACCCATGGTCGAATCCCTCGTCTCGTCCCTCGACGCCGCGGACACGACTTCATTCGATTGGTACGAGGAGCAAACCTACCCGCCCGGCGGGGCGAATGCCAGGAATTTCCCGAATCCGTCCGGCACGGCCGCGTTCGTCGAAATCTGGAGCGGAATCGCCCGCATGGCACGATTCCGCTCCGAATTTCGACCCGGAGGGGTGGTGGGTGACCGGGTGGGCCTCAGCGCCCCGAACGCACGTAGTCCACGAGCTGCTCGTGCTCGGTCTCCAGGTGGTTCACCCGTTCCTTCACCACGTCGCCGATGCTGATGATCCCGGCGAGGCGATCGTCGTCGTCGAGTACCGGCAGGTGACGGATCCGCCGCTCGGTCATCATCTGCATGAGCGCCTCGTTGCGGTCGTCCATGCGGCAGGTGCTCAGCTTCGTGGTCATGATCTCCGACACGGGGGTCTCCAGGTCGAGCTCGCCGTCCCGGGCGGCTCGACGGACCACATCGCGTTCGGACAGCATCCCGATGAACGTGCCTTCGCCGTCGGTCACCACCACCGCACCGATCGAGTGTTCGGCCAGCACCCCGACGGCTTCGCGGATCGTGCGATCCGGTCCGATCGTGGCGACATCGGTTCCCTTGTGGGCCAGGATTTCTGCAACGTTCATGTCCATCCCCGTTTCGTCGGCTCGGCCCGGGAGACAGGAGCGGCGCCCCGGTCCGGACACCCATCTTCCCACAGAATCGCGACCCACGGTGCCGATCCGCCCGAAAAGATGTGACGAGGGTCACCGTTCGCGTGGGCCGGGTTTCCGCGTCGCCGCCGCCGGATTCCTAGGCTGGGACCCGTTCGTCGTCGGAGAACCAACAGAGGAGATCACATGCGTCCACCCAGGGACTTCTTCCGCCCCCTCGCCGTCGGG
>CAZVFF010000408.1:0-1647 GCA_964626395.1 uncultured Iamiaceae bacterium
CTCACCCACCGCGGGCGCTGCGCGGGTCGCCGCGACCCTGGCCGGGCTGGGGCTGGCCGTGCACCGGACCCCGGAGCTCGCGCTCGATGCCGGGGGGACCGAGGCATGACCGGTCCCGACGCGTCGCTGATCGTGCCCTCCTACGGCGGAGCCGAACGGTTGCCGGTGCTGTTCGATGCCCTGCGCCGCCAACGCTTCGCGGGCGACTGGGAGGCGATCGTCGTGCTCGACGGGGTGATCGACGGCTCCGCCGAAGTGGCCGCCGCGGCGACGGACCTGCCGGTCAGGGTGGTTCGTTTCGACGAGAACCGGGGCCGACCGGCGGCGTTGAACGCGGGGTTCGCCACTGCGCGGGGGCGGGTGCTGATCCGCTGCGACGACGACCTGGAACCCCACCCGTCCTACATCGCCGACCACGTGGCCGCCCACGCCGGACCCGCACCGGTCGGCGCGGTGGGCCTGTACCGGAACCGGTTCGCCGACACCGCGTACGCCCGGGCGTACGGTCGCGACTACGACCGGTCGGTGCGGGCGGGTGCCTACTCGGGCGCGTTGGCCGACGCGAGGTACTTCTGGGCGGGCAACTGTTCGGTCACCCGTTGCACGTTCGATCGCGTCGGCTCCTACGACGAGGCGTTCCGCACCTACGGGTGGGAGGACATCGACTGGGGGTTCCGGCTCGCCGCCGTGGGGGTCCCCATCGTGTTGGATCCGCGGCTCGAATGTGTGCACCATGCTGCGAACGCCGACGTCGAGACCCGTGTCGCGCGGGCTCGTCAGTCCGGAGCGGCGGTCGTGTACTTCGATGCCAAACACGGCACGCGTTCACTGCCCGGCGATTCCCCGGCGGCCGGTGTCAGGGCACGGCTCTGGCGGACGATGGTCGATGTCCTGGCCGGCCGGGCCGACGCTGGTGACATCGGACGTTGGGGTCGACGGATCGACGGGTTGCTACCGCGGATCCCGCCGTCGATCGGCCGCAGGGTGATCGCCTTCGTCGTCGACGTCGCGGCCCGCAGCGGGTACCTCGATGCCGAGGACGGCGCATCCGACGGGCGGTCCCACGAGGACCGGGCCGGGTGTGCGCGACCGTGAGCACCCCCGAGGTGAGCGTCATCGTTCCGTCCTACGCCGGCGTCGAACGGCTTCCGACGCTGCTCGACGGGTTCCGGCGTCAGACCTTCACCGGTGACTGGGAGCTGATCATCGTTCTGGACGGCGTGGTCGACGACTCGCCCGCGGTCCTCGCAGCAGTGGACGACCTCCCCCTACGCGTCGTTCGTCTCCCGGAGAACCGGGGCCGTCCAGCGGCACTGAACGCCGGGTTCGCCGCGGCCCGTGGCGAGGTTCTGGTCCGCTGCGACGACGATCTGGGTGTGCCGACCAGCTTCCTCCGGACCCATGTCGACGCCCACGCCCGGCAAACGCCTGTCGGCGTGGTCGGCCTGTGTCACGACGTCCTTCCCGACACCCCCTACGCCCGCTGCTACGGCCGTGCCGCCAACGATCGGTTGCGGGCGGCGGCCTACCGCGAGGATCCCGCTCGATGGTGGCGGTACTGGGCGGCGAACTGTTCGGTCACCCGGGCCACGTTCGATCGGGTCGGCCCCTACGACGAGGCTTTCAACGATTACGGCTGGGAGGACG
>CAZVFF010000409.1:0-1640 GCA_964626395.1 uncultured Iamiaceae bacterium
ACCCGATCGAACTGGAACGCCTCGCGATGGCCCGGTTGGGCAAGGACGTCGTCGATCTGGAGGACGTCGGGGTCCGCTTCGGCGACCACGAGGTGCTCCGCGGTGTTACGTGGCGGTTGGCACCGGGGGAACGCACCGGGATCGTGGGAGCGAACGGTTCGGGCAAGTCGACGCTGCTGGGCCTGATCACCGGCGACGTGGCGCCGACCACCGGACGGGTGGAACGCGGCTCGACCGTGCGGATCGGCCGGTTGGACCAGGAGTTCTCCCAGTTGGCCGACATCGCGGACGACCGGGTCCACGAGGTGCTGGCACGGACCCGTACGACCTTCACCGTCGACGGCCGGGACCTCACCGCAGCGCAACTGTTGGAACGGCTCGGGTTCTCCCGGTCGCACCTGGCCGCGCCGGTGCACGAGCTGTCCGGTGGGCAGAAACGCCGTCTGCAGGTGCTGTTGCTGTTGGCCGCGGAACCCAACGTGCTGGTGTTGGACGAACCCACCAACGACGTCGATGCCGACATGCTGGGCGCGTTGGAGGACCTGTTGGATTCCTGGCCGGGCACGCTCGTGGTGGTCTCCCACGACCGGCACCTGCTCGAACGGGTCACCGACCAGCAGTACGGGATCCTGGACGGTCGTCTGCGGCACCTGCCCGGCGGCGTGGACGAGTACCTGGCGTTGCGACGGGCACGGGACGACGCCGGGGCTCGTGCCGGGACGCTGGCGGCTGCTTCCGGCGCCGACGAAGCAACGGACGGGCCGGCCACACCAGGCACGTCGACGGGGTCGAACGCCGAACGCCGTCGGGCCCGCAAGGAGATGTCCGCGATCGAACGACGCCTCGGCAAACTGGCCTCCGAAACCGACCGGGTGCACCACCGCATGGCCGAGGTCGACCCGCGGGATCACGCGGCGATGGGCGAACTGACCGGGCGGATCGACGAGATCGACACCGAAACCGCATCACTCGAGGAACGCTGGATGGCGTTGTCCGACCTGGTCGAGGACTGAAGGCCCGCGGGGCCGTCGTCGCACCCGCGACGGCCGGGTGCCGTGGCCGAGGACCGGGGCGACGCACCCGTCCGGTAGGTTGAGGCCCGGCACCCCGGTGCCGCGGTGATGGGGCTCACCGCACCCAACCTCGGATCCTCCGATGACGGTCCCTACCTCGAACCGGCCGACGTGGCCGACAGGTAGGAGACGCACGTGCACCCGGAACCGAACGCCACCGACCAGGATCCCTTCTCGGAACTGCCCCTCGACCCGGACGTCGAGGTCGACCCGTCGCGCGGCGGCCCGCCACGGCCGGTGCACTTGCGTCCCGCGTCGCTCGCGTTGGTGTTCGCCGGTGGCACCCTCGGCGTGGCGGCCCGCGAGGGGATCACGCTCGCGTGCGGCCCGGTCGGCGCCATCCACTGGGTGACGTTCGCGACCAACCTGGCCGGAGCGTTCGCACTCGGGGCGCTGCTCGAAGCGCTCACCCGGCGTGGGCCCGACCACGGGCGGCGGCGCACCCTCCGACTCCTGGTCGGCACCGGGTTCCTGGGTGGGTTCACCACCTACAGCGCGCTCGCGATCGACACCGCGAACCTCGTCGACTCCGGTGCGGTGGGTGAAGGTGTCGGTTACGGCCTCGGC
>CAZVFF010000410.1:0-1634 GCA_964626395.1 uncultured Iamiaceae bacterium
GATGTAGTTGTGGCCCAACTGCAGCGCTTCACGCAACGACAGCTCGAGCACCTTCTTGGCGCGCGGGGTGAACGGGATGTGGCCGCTGGGCGAGGATCCGCCGTGACCGATGATCTCCTCGACCTGGCTCCGGACGGCCTCGAGGGAAATACCGAGCGACTCCAGCGATTTCGCGGCGACGCCTTCGCCTTCGTGGATCAACCCGAGCAGGATGTGCTCGGTGCCGATGTAGTTGTGGTTCAGCAGGCGCGCTTCTTCCTGCGCCAGCACGACCACACGGCGGGCCCGGTCTGTGAATCGTTCGAACAAGGTGAACTTCCTCCCGTGGAAAGGGGAACGTCATCCGAGTGTACCCGGATGGGGCAACGTGCCCTCACGTTGCGCGAATTGGTGCCGAAGGACCGTCGGAGGGGTGCTGGACGGCACGCGCCAACTAGATTCCGGATGCGGATGTTCCCGTGCCCGTCCCACCGGGATCCGAAACCGGGCGTCGCCGTGGCCGTCACGCCGACCGACCAGATGCGAGGGTGAATTCTCCTGTGAGCGACGACAGCACCGGTGACCCCATCGCAGCGCAGTTGTCCCGGGTGGAGGACGAACTCATCCGTTCGGTCGGTACCGAGGACCCGCTGTTGGACGAGATGGCCGCGCACCTGATCACCGCAGGTGGCAAACGGCAACGTCCGCTGGTGACCCTGGCCGCCGGGGCGTGTGCCCCCGACCACGACGGCGGCCCGATCGACATGGCCATCGTCCGGGGTGGGGTTTCGGTCGAGTTGGTGCACCTGGGCTCGCTGTACCACGACGACGTGATCGACGAGGCCGAGATCCGCCGGACGATCGACTCGGTGAACGCCCGGTGGGGCAACCTGCGGGCGATCCTGGCCGGTGACTTCCTCCTTGCGCGCGCGTCGGAGATCGCGGCGTCGTTGTCGACCGAGGTGGCCGGCCTGCTGGCGGCGACGATCGCCCGGTTGTGCGAGGGCGAGGTCGGCGAGTTGCGCACCATGTGGAGTGTGGAACGCACCGAGGACGAGTACTTCTCCTCGATCGGCGGTAAAACGGCATCGTTGTTCTCCACCGCGGCGCGGATCGGTGGACTCACCAGCGGCCAGTCACCGGCGGCCGTGGATGCGCTGGGTGCGTTCGGCTGGGCCTACGGGATCGCGTTCCAGATCGTCGACGACATCCTGGACCTGACCGCGACGGCCGAGCAGCTCGGAAAACCGGTGGGCAACGACCTGATCGAAGGCGTCTACTCCCTACCGGTGCTGCGTACCCTCGCCGGGGACCGGGGCAACGAACTCCGACCGTTGCTGGGTGGGGTGATCGCGGGGGACGCGTTGGACCGGGCCCGCCACATCGTGATCGACGCCGGCGGGATCACCGAAGCGGCGACGGTGGCCCGGGAATGGCTCGGACGTGCCGAAGCCGCCCTGTCCGACGTGACCGACGGCGCCGGGAAAGCCACCCTGACGGGCCTGGTGCGCCGTTTGGACGCGGGTCTGGGCTGAGACACCCGCCCCGCTGGCGCCGACGATCGCGACGGCTGGCACCGGCTGCGGGCGCCGTTGGGACCTCTCGGTCAGTTCGAACCGGCTCTGCCCTGCAGTCCCAGTCGGATCTGACCGGGC
>CAZVFF010000411.1:0-1624 GCA_964626395.1 uncultured Iamiaceae bacterium
CTCCCAGGAGGGCGGACCCTTCGGGGTCATGCACGAGATGAAGTTCTTCAACGGGATCCTGGAGACCCCCGACGAGGCCGTGGAACGCATCGACGACATCGGTGGACCCCACAGCCACACCAACTACCCGTGGGGCTGGGCACAGTGCGGCAACACCCCGTTCAGGTGGTACAAACAGAACACCCACGAGGGCGGGGTGCACGTGCCGATGATCTGGCACTGGCCCGGCGGCATCGACGAATCCCAGCGGGGCACCCGGCGTGACCAGTTCGTGTACATCGCCGACGTGGTGCCCACGATCTACGACCTGGTGGGCGTCACCCCACCCGAGGTGTACCGCGGCCTCGACCAGCTCCCCGTCACCGGACACAGCTTCGCGGCCGCGCTCGGCGATCCGGCGGCGCCGGCCACCAACACCTGCCAGTACTTCGAGATGGCCGGGTCCCGCGCGTTGGTCTCCGGGAAGTGGAAAGCGGTGCAGAAACACACGCCCCGGGCCGACTACGCGACCGAGACCTGGGAGCTGTACCACCTGGGTGACGATCCCTCCGAATGCAACGACCTGGCCGCGGCCGAACCCGACAAGTTGGCCGAACTGATCGACGCGTGGTGGGTCGAAGCCGACCGTCACGGGGTGTTGCCGTTGGACGACCGGTTGATCGAACTGTTCGGCGCGCGGTTCCGGGACCGATCCCCGCACCCTGCTGACCGCACGTACGTGTACCGGCCGCCGTTGTCGCCGATCCCGGCGCAGGCCTCGGCGGCGATCGGCGGACGCAGTTTCGACCTGACCGCCCGGGTCACCCGCGCCCCCGGTGACGAAGGTGTGCTGTTCGCCACCGGGACCGAGAACTCCGGCATCAGCGTGTTCGTCCGGGACGACCGTCTCGTCGTGGACTACAACGCGTTCGACGACCACGTGATCGTGGTCTCCGACGCGTCCGTTCCCGAGGGGTCCTCCGAGTTGACCGTACGGTTCCGCCGGGGTGAGGCCATGGCCGGGTCGGTCACCCTGGACATCGACGGCGACCCGGTCGGTGGCGCGGACCTGCCGTTGTTGATGCGGGTGATCTCCTCGGTCGGGTCCTCGATCGGCTACGACCACGGATCGGCGGTGTCGGCCCGTTACGGCGGACCGTTCCCGTTCAGCGGTGACCTGCACGAGCTGGTGATCCGGCTCGTCGCCCGCGGCGACACCGGTGACATCGACGCCGCTGCCGCCCGGCAGGGCATGGCCCGCCAGTAGGGCAGGCGCCGCCGGACCGGGCCCGTACCGCGCTGTGGGAGACTCACGCCGATGACGAGCTCTCCGGTGTCGGATCCGACCGGTCGGTTGCCGCCGTCGGCCCGGCGGCCGGTCCCGCCGGGGTGGTACCCCGACCCGTGGGCGGCCGGTTCGGTCCGTTGGTGGGACGGTGCCGTCTGGACCGGTTGGTCCCACGGTGTCGGTGTGCCGCCCCCACCTCCGGCGCCGCCGTCGTTGCGGACACTCGGGTTCGCGGCGTTCTGGATCGGCCTGGTCGGCGCCGCCGTGATCGTCGTCGGCGCACGGGTGGCCCAGGAGTGGTTGGTCGGCGCGGTGACGACACTTTGGTCGTTCCAGCTCCTGCAGTGGGGCTTCTAC
>CAZVFF010000412.1:0-1618 GCA_964626395.1 uncultured Iamiaceae bacterium
GACGCTCGGGCCATGCAGACACCGCGCGCCCGGCCGGTGGATCTGCCCGATGCCCCGACCGTCGTCTACGTGGGCACATTGCAGCCCCAACGACTCGACGTGGACCTGATCGCACGCGTGGCACGGGAACTCGACGCGTCGGTCGTGCTCGTCGGCCCCGACGCCCTCGACGAGGCTTCCCGCGGCACGCTCGACGCGGCCGGCGTGATCCGCCTGGGCGCACGCCGCTACGAGGACGTGCCGGCCTACCTGCAGCACGCGGACGTGATGGTCGTGCCGCACGTCGTCTCGCCGTTCACCGAGAGCTTGGATCCGATCAAGCTGTACGAGTCACTGGCCGTGGGGACCCCGACGGTGTCCACCCCGGTTGCGGGGTTCCGTGACGCGGGACCGCCGGTGCGGGTCGCCGACGCCGAAAGCTTCGTCGACGAGGTCCGGACCGTACTGGTCGAGCGTCCCGATCCGGCGCCCCAAGAGGTGCCGTCGTGGTCCGACCGGGCATCGGCCTTCGCCGAGGTGTTGGGCGACGTCGCCGAAGATGCCGACACCCCGGCGACCAGGGTGGTGTTCTTCGACCACTGCGCGAAGCGTTCCGGTGGCGAGCTCGCCATGTTGCGACTCATACCGGCTCTCGACGGCGTCGACGCGCACGTGATCCTCGGCCAGCACGGCGCCCTGGAGGAGTTGCTGGACGACGCCGGCATCACCAACGAGGTGATGGAGATCGACGGGGAACTCAACGGCATGTCCAAGGATTCGGTCGGGTCGGTGACCCTGCCGATCCGGGCGGGTCTGCTCACGGTCAAGTCGGTGTGGCAACTGCGACACAGGCTGCGTGACCTGCGCCCCGACCTGGTACACACCAACTCGCTCAAAGCCGGGTTGATCGGTTCGCTTGCCGCACGCGCCGCGGGTGTGCCGGTGGTCTGGCACGTGCACGACCGGATCGCCGAGGATTACCTGCCGGCCCGTGCGGTAAAGCTGATGCGGGCGGCAATCCGCCTGCTACCCGACGCGGTGATCGCCAACTCGCAGGCGACTGCCGACACGTTGCCGGGTGTTGCGAACCTGAGTGTGGTGGGCAACGTGGCGCCATGGCTCGACGCCCCAGTGCCGGAACGGGCCACGGGTGACGCGCCACTACGCGTCGTGATGTTGGGGCGATTGACCCCCTGGAAGGGTCAGCACGTGTTCCTCGACGCGTTCGCCCGTGCGTTCGCCGACGGCTCGGCTCACGCGGTGGTCGCCGGTGAGGCGCTGTTCGGCGAGGAGGACCATGCCGAACAGCTCCGCGCCCAGGTCGTCGAACTCGGCATCGGCGACGCGGTCGAGTTCCTGGGCCACGTGGACGATCCCCGGGCACTGTTGGAATCCGCCGACATCGTGGTGCACGCTTCGACACTGCCTGAACCGTTCGGACAGGTGATTGTCGAAGCTCTGGCGCTGGGTCGTGCGGTGATCGCCTCCGACGCCGGCGGCGCTGCGGAGATCGTCACCGACGGGGTCGACGGGCTGCTGACCGAACCCGGCGATGCCGACCAGCTGGCGGGTGCGCTGACCCGGTTGGCAGCCGATCCGGATCTGCGGGTCCAACTCGGGGCCGCCGGGCAGAAGCGGG
>CAZVFF010000413.1:0-1605 GCA_964626395.1 uncultured Iamiaceae bacterium
CCTGGGCGATCAGCGCGGCGTCGAGTTCGGGGTCCTTGATCTCCTGGATGTTCAACTGCACCCGGTTGTTGCCGGTGATCTTGGCGAGCTCGCCGCGCAGGCGGTCGGCCTCGGAACCCCGACGGCCGATGACGATGCCCGGCCGCGCGGTGTGGACGTCGACCCGGACCCGGTCACGGGTGCGTTCGACCTCGATGCGGCTGATGGCGCCGTGGGGGAGGTCGTCCATGATCCGCGAACGGATCAGCGAGTCCTCGATCACGTAGTCGGCGTATTCCTGCCGGTCGGCGTACCAGCGCGACTTCCAGTCGGTGGTCGTACCCAGGCGGAACCCGTACGGGTTGATCTTCTGGCCCATCAGTCTTCGTCCTCTGTTTCGCCTTCGTCCGTCGGCTCGTCCCCGGCCGCTTCGGCGGTGTCGTCGGAGTCGGCGTCGTCGGCCGGTCCGTCATCGGGCGCCGCTGTTTCGGCGTCCTGTCCGGTCTCGTCGGTCGTGTCCTCGCCGGCCGTCTCCGAGACCTCGGTGCTCGCCTCGTCGGTGGTGACGTCCCCGGCCTCGGCGGGCGCGCCGTCGTCGTCGCCTTCGACCTCGGGGGCGTCCTCGTCGGCCAGGCCGGCCTTCTCGGCGTCCTTGGCCCGGCTCTTCGCGACCCGAGCGGCCCGCGATGCGGAAACCCGTCGACGACGGTCACCGCCGGCCGAGTCGGCCTGTCCGGCCTCCAGGCGGGCGAAGTCCTCGTCGCTCATCCGCGACACGATGACCGTGATGTGGCTCGTCCGCTTGCGGACCGTCGTCGCCCGGCCACGTGCGCGGGGACGGAAACGCTTCAGCGTGGGCCCCTCGTCGGCGTAGCAGGCCGACACGTAGAGCCGCTCGGGGTCCTGGTCGTCGTTGGCTTCGGCGTTGGCGACCGCGGCCGCCAGCACCTTGGCGACCTTGCGGGCCGCGTCACGTTCGGTCAGGGCCAGCAGGTCCTCGGCCTCGGTGACGTTCCGGCCACGGATCAGGTTCAGGACCTCGCGCACCTTGTTCGGAGCGATGCGGATGTACCGCGCGGTCGCCCGGGTGCCGGGTCGTTCGTTCGTCTTGGTTCCGAAGGCCATCTGCTAGCGACCCCTCACCTGTTTCTCCTGCCCGGCATGGAACTTGAAGGTCCGGGTCGGGGCGAACTCACCCAGCTTGTGACCGACCATCGACTCGGTGATGTAGACGGGCACGTGTTTGCGCCCGTCGTGCACGGCGATGGTGTGACCGACCATGTCGGGGATGATCGTGGAACGCCGCGACCACGTCTTGATGACGCGCTTGGCACCCTGTTCGTTCAGGTCGTCGACCTTGGCGAGCAGGTGGTCGTCGACGAACGGACCTTTTTTGAGCGAACGTGGCATGAGTGGGACCTATCTCCGCGAGCCGCGCGAACGCCGGCGGCGCACGATGAGCTTCTGGGAATCTTTGTTCTTGTTCCGGGTACGGCCTTCGGGCTTGCCCCAGGGCGAAACCGGGTGACGGCCACCCTTGGTCTTGCCCTCGCCACCACCGTGGGGGTGGTCGACGGGGTTCATCGCCGCACCGCGGGTCTGGGGGCGCACGCCCTTCCAGCGGTT
>CAZVFF010000414.1:0-1604 GCA_964626395.1 uncultured Iamiaceae bacterium
TCGAGGTCCTTGTAGACGTCGAAGAAGTGGATCAACTCGGCGGTCAGGTGCGTGGGCAGGTCGTCCAGTTCCCGGATCTGTTCGACCCGCACGTCGAGCGCCGGTTCGCAGATGATCTTGGCGTCCGGCCCGGCCTCGTCCTCCATCCACAGCACCCCGATCGGGCGGGCGGTCACCCAGCAACCCGGGAACGTCGGGTCGTCCAACAGCACCATCGCGTCCAGCGGGTCGCCGTCCTCGGCGAGGGTGTTCGGGATGAACCCGTAGTCCGACGGGTACACCGTGGCCGAGAACAGCCGACGGTCCAGGCGGATCACCCCGGACTCGTGGTCGACCTCGTACTTGTTGCGGCTCCCCCGGGGGATCTCGATGACGACGTCGACGGTGGGTTCATCCTTGGACATGGGATCCAGTATCGCAGCCCACCCGGTCGGCGGACGACGGCAGGCCCGTGGGCACCGGGTTCCGCCCGGTCGACGGGGTCGACACGCCGTCGACTTCCGTGGCACGGGCGGAATAGTCCGACCCGGTGTGCTGTTCTGGAAGACGAGGCGTCGTGTGCCGTGCACGCGGCCCGAACCGCGAAGAAAAGGAAGCGTGACATGGCAGCGAGTGCAACGGCGACCTGGCAGGGCTCGATCGACGAAGGATCCGGCACGATGAAGACCGGCACCGGCTTGGAGGGTCCGTTCTCCAAGGCCTCCCGTTTCGCCGACGGTGCCGGTACCAACCCCGAGGAACTGCTCGGTGCCGCGCACGCAGGCTGTTTCAGCCAGTTCCTGGCGCTGCTGCTGTCCGGTGAAGGCACCCCGCCGAAGTCGATCGAGACGACCGCGAAGGTGTCGATCGTGGTCGGGGACGACGGCCCGACCATCACGAAGATCACGCTGGACTCCAAGGTCGACGCGGACGTGTCGGCCGCCAAGATCGACGAACTGGGCGCGAACGCCAAAGCCAACTGCCCGGTGTCCAAGGCGCTGGCCGGTGTGGCCGACGTGAGCCTCACGATCGCCAAGGCCTGACCCGCAGCGGCGGCTCGTCCCCGGTCCCCGTCCGGTCCCTCCCTCCTCCGGGGTCCGAGTGTCGGGCCGCCGCACCGGCGGTCGCCGTCGCGAACTGCGGCACACTGGTGCCCATGGCCACCGACACGGAACGACGAATCCAGACCACCCGGAGGATCGCCGCGGAACCCGCGGCGATCTTCGCGTTGTTGCGCGACCCGCAGGGCCACGTGGCGATCGACTCGTCGGGGATGCTGCAGTCCGCCGACGGGGATCCGGTCGGGGCGGTCGGCGACACCTTCGTGGTCCACATGGACCGCGAATCGCTCGGCGACTACCCCGAGTTGGGACGCTACGACGTCACCGTGCAGATCACGACGTACGAACCGGACGTCGAGATCGCCTGGACGATCCTGAGCGCGATGGACCCGCCGATGGGTCACGTCTACGGCTACCGCCTGGACCCCGTCGACGACGGGACCGACGTGACCAGCTACTACGACTGGTCGAACGCCCACGAGGTGTGGCGCGATTCGGGCGTGTTCCCGGTGCTCGACGCCGGCGCGTTGCGGGCGACGCTCGGGATCCTGGCTCGTCGGGTGC
>CAZVFF010000415.1:0-1060 GCA_964626395.1 uncultured Iamiaceae bacterium
TCCTCACCGGTGACGGTCTTGACGACGTCGGGGCCGGTGATGAACATGTGCGACGATTCGCGCACCATGAAGATGAAGTCGGTCATCGCCGGCGAGTACACCGCGCCCCCGGCACACGGGCCGAGGATCACGCTGATCTGCGGGGTCACCCCGGAGGCCTGCACGTTGCGGTAGAAGATGCCGCCGTAGGAGGCGAGGCTGACCGGACCCTCCTGGATGCGCGCGCCGGCGCCGTCGTTCAAGCCGATCACCGGGGCGCCGACCTTGAGCGCCATGTCCATGAGCTTGTGGATCTTCTCGGCGAACACCTCACCGAGGGCGCCACCGAACACGGTGAAGTCCTGGGAGAACACGAACACCTTGCGGCCGTCGATCGTCCCCCACCCGGTCACCACGCCGTCGGTGTAGGGGCGGTTGTCGGCAAGGGTCGAGTTGAAGGCCCGGTGACGGGCCAGCATGTCGAGCTCGGTGAAGGAGCCCTCGTCGAGCAGGTACTCGATCCGCTCACGGGCCAGCATCTTGCCCTTGGCGTACTGACGTTCGACCGAACGGTCCGACCCGGGGCGCAACGCCTGGGCTTCACGGGCCTGCAGGTCCGCCAACTTCTGTCGCATCATGGATTCGGACACGATTTCCGACACTATTCCCGATCGGGGCGGGATACCCAACCAACCGGATCACACCCGATACCGACGGACGGCCACCGGGCCGGGAGATGGAGTCCGATCCACGCCGCACCGGTAGCCTCGGTGTTCGTGACTCCGACGCCGGTCGACGCCCCGGTCGCACCAGGGACCCTGCTCGACGTCGCCCGACGCGTCGAAGCCCGTCTCGAACCGTTCCTGGACGACGAGATCGCCCGTTGGTCCGACTTCGACGCCGCATTGGCGCCCCCCCTCGAGGCGCTGCGCTCGCTGGTGCTCGCGCCGGCCAAGCGGATCCGCCCGACGTTCTGCCACTGGGGCAACATCGCCGGTGGTGGCGGTGCCGACGACGCGGTGACCGACGCCGGCGCGGCACAGGAACTGCTGCAGGCGTTCGCGTTGATCCACGACGACGT
>CAZVFF010000415.1:1070-1601 GCA_964626395.1 uncultured Iamiaceae bacterium
CCCGCGACGGATGGCGGGGCGAACCGCGCCGCTACGGCGAGGGTGTGGCGATCCTCATCGGCGACCTGGCCCACGTGTACGCCGACCGGTTCATGCTGGACGCCCCCGTGGCGGCCCGCGACGTGTGGGACAACCTGCGGATCGAGTTGAACGCCGGCCAGTACCTGGACCTGCACGGCACCGCCTACGGCGAGGACGACCCGGTACGGACCCGCCGGATCGCCCGTTACAAGTCCGGCAAGTACACGGTGGAGCGGCCCCTGCACCTGGGGGCGGCGCTGGCCGGGTCGCTCGACGAACTCGCCGGGGTGCTGACCGCCTACGGCGAACCGCTCGGCGAAGCGTTCCAGTTGCGCGACGACCTGCTGGGCGCGTTCGGGCAGACCGAACACACCGGCAAACCCGTGGGCGACGACCTGCGGGAAGGCAAACCCACCACCCTGCTGGCCGACGCGCTGGGCCGGGCCGACGGCCCGCAACGGGCGGGGCTGGCCACGGTCGGATCCGACGGACTCGACATCGCGGCGATCC
>CAZVFF010000416.1:0-1589 GCA_964626395.1 uncultured Iamiaceae bacterium
TGGGTGCGGCCGTGGTGATGTGGTGCGTCGCGCCACGCGAATGGTTCCCCGGTGTCGCGTCGAAGGTGTCCGAGGCGACCACCGTGTTGCCTGCGGCGCCCAGTTTGCGGATCTGGTCGACCGCGAACGGCATCCGCGATGTGGTCGCCAGGATGTGGTGTCTCGCGGTGGCCATTCGACCGACGCTACCGGGCCGTATCGTGCGTCCACACCGCCCACCCGGGGGTGCCCGCCGACGCCGTCGCCCCGGCCGTCGGCGGCTTCAGAGCCGTTGGGAGATCGTCACCCCGTCGCCGACGGTCAGGATCGTCGTCCGGACCCGGGGATCGTTCGCGGCGCGGTCGTTGTAGCGACGCAACCCGGCCAGTGCAGCGTCGCCGTCGGCGGGTTCCTCGATGATGCGGCCCGACCACAGGGTGTTGTCGGCCAGGACGACCCCGCCGGGCCGCAGCCGGGGTACGACCTGTTCGTAGTAGTCGACGTAGCCGGCCTTGTCGGCGTCGATGAACACCAGGTCCAGGGCGGCGTCCTCGGGCAGCGCCCGGAGGGTCTCGATCGCCGGCGCGATGCGCAGATCGATCCGGTCCGCCACCCCGGCGTCACGCCAGACACGACGGGCGATCGTCGTCCACTCCTCGTTCACGTCGCAACACACGAGGCGACCTCCCGGTGCCAGACCACGGGCGATCGCCAACGCGGAACGTCCCGTGAAGGTGCCGATCTCCACCGCCGACTCGACCCGCGCGAACGTGCACAACGTGGTCAACAGGGTCGCCTGGTCGACCCCGATCTGCATGCCGGCCACCTCGCCCAGGACGGCGGTGTCCTCCAGGAGGCCGGCCGTGACCAGATCCGGGGTGGGGGAATGGTCCCCGATGTAGGCGGCGAGGGTGTCGTCGAGCAGGAAGGACCGTGGTGCCATGGCCGCAGTCTGTCACGACCGATCCGGACCCCGTCGGCGGTGGACCGGTCGTGGCCGCCGGGTGGTGACCGTCAGTCGTCGTCGGCGTCGGCCGGGTCGGCCAATCCGACCGAGTGCGCGAGTGCGGCAGCCAACGACGAACCCCGCAACGCGGTCTTGAGGAACTCGTTGGTCAACTCGTCGGCGTGGGGGACCGGCGGGCTCCCCAACGACCGCAGCACCGCGGTCGGGTCGTGGGGTGCGCCGACCGGTTCGGGCGCGGCGAGGGGTTCGTCCTCACGCCAGAACCCGTCGGCTTCCGGACGGGTCCTGGCCTTGGCGCGTCCCCGCTTGGATCGACGACGTCCTCCGCTCATCCGGCCACCTCCGCTGCTTCGACTCCCCGGGCGGTGTCGTCGTGGTCGTCGCTGTCGATCAACAACGACGTGTCGATCCCCAACGCGGTCTGCAGTTGGTCGCCGGTCAGGTCCGCCAACGACGACGACCGGGGCAGCACCAGGTTCGCGACACGGCGTTTGTCGGCCACGACGTCCTCGACGCGTTCGTCGACCGTGCCCGGGCAGACCAGACGGTGCGACACCACCGTGCGCGTCTGGCCGATCCGCCAGGCACGGTCCCGGGCCTGGTCCTCGACCGCCGGGTTCCACCAGCGGTCGAACAGCACGAC
>CAZVFF010000417.1:0-1578 GCA_964626395.1 uncultured Iamiaceae bacterium
TGCAGAAGTACGCCTTCACCGACGCCCGCGACGTGCTCGAACGGGCCTCGGCGCGGGAGACCGCCGCCCGGGTGACCGCGGGAACGCTCGCCAAGAAACTCCTGGCCCCCCTGGGGGTGCGCATCGGTTCGCACGTCATCCAGTTGGGGGCCGCGAAGGTGCCCGACGGCATCCGGCCCGGACCCGACGACCTCGAGGCCGTCGATGCTTCCGAGGTGCGGTGCTTCGACGCCGGGGCTGCCGCGGAGATGGTCACCGAGATCAAGGCGAAGGCCAAGGTCGGCGATTCGCTCGGCGGCGTGGTCGAGGTCCTGGTGTGGGGCACACCGGTGGGGTTGGGATCCCACGTGCACTGGGACCGTCGCCTCGACGCGTTGTTGGCCGGCGCGCTGATGAGCATCCAGGCGATCAAGGGTGTCGAGATCGGTGACGGGTTCCGGGTCGCCGGCCTGCCCGGGTCCGAAGCCCACGACGCCGTGTACTGGGACGGCTCCGACTACGTGCGGAACACCACCCACGCCGGCGGGATCGAAGGCGGCATGTCCACCGGCGGGGTGATCGTCGCACACGTCGCGATGAAACCGTTGGCGACACTGAACCGGCCGACGCTCGCGACCGTCGACGTGCTCACCAAGCAGGCCGGTGTGTCGTTCAAGGAACGCACCGACTCCACCGCGGTTCCGGCCATGGGGGTCGTCGCCGAGACGATGACCGCCCTGGTGCTCGCGAACGAGGCCCTCCGCAAGTTCGGCGGTGACTCGATGGTCGAGTTCGAACGCAACGCGCAAGCCGCGGCCCGGGCACTGGCCGAGGGACCCCTTGGCTGAGCGGACGGGTGTGGGCCACCTCGTGCTGGTCGGCATGATGGGGTCCGGCAAGTCCACCGTCGGGAAACGGGTCGCGAAGTCCTTCGGGGTGGGGTTCGTCGACACCGACGACGAACTGGTGACCATCACCGGACGCGACATCCCGACCTGGTTCTCCGAGCAGGGCGAGGCCGCGTTCCGTCGCGCCGAGGAGGACGTGGTCGCCACGGTCTGTGGGCGCCGCGACCCCCACGTGATCGCCACCGGCGGGGGAGCGGTGCTGTCGGCCGCCACCCGGGAACGGTTGGCCGACCCGCGCCACACGGTCGTCTGGTTGCGTGCGTCGCCCGCGTTCCTCACCTCACGGGTCACCCGCAGACCCGATGGCGGCGGACGCCCGCTGCTCGGCGACGACGCCCGCGCGAACCTCGAACGCCTGGACACGGAACGTCGTCACCTGTACGCCGGTGTCGCCGACGTGATCATCGACATCGAACCGACCATGCGGGGTGGCGACCACCCGAAACAGCGGATCGCGGACCTGGTCGTGCACACCCTGGCCGTCACCGGATCGGAGTTCCCGGCATGAACGTCGTCGAGGTCGCCCTGGGCGATCGTTCCTATCCGGTTCTGGTGGGCGCCGACGCCCGGGACGGATTGGCCGGGTTGCTGCCCGCCGGGGTTCGTCGCGCCGCGATCGTCACCCAGGACGGGGTCGGGGTGCAGGTCGATCCGGGTGTCGAACACGAGACGTTCACGATCCCCGACGGTG
>CAZVFF010000418.1:0-1572 GCA_964626395.1 uncultured Iamiaceae bacterium
TCGCCCCGATCACCGTGTCGTACAACCTGGACGGCGTCGGGGAACTCGACCTGGACGCACCGACCGTCGCCGGGATCTTCACGACCACGATCACCCGTTGGGACGACCCCGCCATCGCCGCCACCAACCCGGGCCTGGACCTGCCCGCTGCGCCGATCACCGTGTGTCGACGGGCCGACTCGTCGGGGACCACGACGAACTTCTCCACCTGGTTGGACGCCGCCGGCGGCGACGCGTGGACCCTCGGCGTCGGCGACTCGCTCGCCTGGCCGCCCGGCACCCGGGGTGCGGCCGGCAACGGCGGGGTCAGCCAGTGCATCCGTTCCAACCCGGGCGCCATCGGGTACGTCGACCTGGCCGACGCGGTCGCCCAGCGCCTCACCCCGGCCCGGATCGCCAACCGTGCCGGCGTGTTCGTCGCCCCGACCCTGGGCGCGGCGACCGCCGCCGCCGAAGCCGGTCCGGTCGACGACGACCTGCTCCACGACCCGATCGACACCGACGGCGCCGACGCGTACCCGATCACCGCCCCCACCTGGGTGGCGGTGCGTGACGACATCGCCGACCCGGTCACCGCACGGGCCGTGCGGGCGTTCGTCGAGTTCCTGCTGACCGACGGCCGCGACCCGACCTTCACGGCGAGCATCTCCTACGCGCCCGTCCCCGACGAACTCGCCACTCGTGCCCTCGACCGCCTCGACAGGATCGGTGCACCGTGACGGCCCCGGCGGCGACCGTCGCCATCGAGCCCCACGACGACGACCTCGGCACACGGTTGCGTGGGGACCCGAAAGGTCGACGCAGCGACCGCATCTTCGCCGGTGTCACCCGGATCGCCGGCTTCACCGTGCTGGTCGTGCTCGCCGGGGTGGTCGTCGCGACCACGCAGTTCGCGTGGCCGGCGTTCACCCACGCCGGCTGGGGGTTCCTGACCGGTACCGAATGGTCCCCGGCGACCGACACCTACGGTGCGCTGCCACTCATCTACGGCACGGTCGTGACCTCGGCGATCGCGCTGGTCCTGGCCGTGCCGGTCAGCGTCGGCCTGGCGTTGTTCATCGTCGAAGCCTGCCCGGCACGACTCCGTGGCTTCGTCATCGGCACCGTCGACCTGCTGGCCGCGGTGCCCTCGGTCGTGTTCGGCCTGGTCGGGCTGCTGGTGTTCCACGACCCGCTGCAACGCCTCTACGCGTTCTTCGCCGGACCCGATGCGAAAGGCGCGAGCCTCGCCACGGCCGGCATCGTGCTGGCGTGCATGATCCTGCCGATCATCACCTCGGTCTCCCGGGAGGTGATCGCCGGTGTCCCCGACGACCGCCGCCGGGCCGCGCTGGCGCTCGGCGCGACCCGGGCCGAGGCGATCCGCACCGTGGTGCTGCCATCCGCCTCCGGTGGGATCACCTCCGCGGTGATGCTCGGGTTGGGCCGTGCCCTGGGCGAGACCGTCGCCGTCGCCCTGGTGGTGGGCGGGTCGGTGCAGATCTCCGCCGATCCGACCCAGCCGGGGTCCACGATGGCCGGCATCATCGCGAACACCTTCAACGGTGAGGGCAACCGGCTGAACCAGCGGGC
>CAZVFF010000419.1:0-1570 GCA_964626395.1 uncultured Iamiaceae bacterium
CACGACCGTCTACCACTTCTGGATGGTGCCCCTGACGATCGGGCTCGGCCCGATCCTGGTGTGGATGCAGACCCGTTGGCACCGCACCGGCGACGTCCGGTACCTGCGGATGACCAAATTCTGGGGCAAGTTGTACCTGATCAACTTCGTGATGGGGGTCGCCACCGGGATCGTCCAGGAGTTCCAGTTCGGCCTCGCCTGGAGCGAGTACAGCCGCTTCGTCGGTGACGTGTTCGGGGCGCCGCTGGCCATGGAGGCCCTGCTGGCGTTCTTCCTGGAATCCACGTTCCTGGGCCTGTGGATCTTCGGGTGGGGGCGGCTGCCGAAACGGTTGCATCTGGCGACGCTGTGGCTCGCGGTGGGCGGTTCGGTCCTGTCGGCCTACTTCATCATCGCCGCGAACTCGTGGATGCAGCACCCGGTCGGTGTCGAACTGGTCGACGGGCGCCCGATCATGAACGACATCTGGGCGGTGTTGTCCAACGACACCGCGGTGGTGGCGTTCATCCACACGATCTTCGGTTCGCTCGCGGTGGGTGGCGCGTTCGTGCTCGGGATCTCGTGGTACCACCTGTGGCGCCGTCGGCGTGAGGGCATCGACACGGTCGACCCGCGCGGTCGGGTCGTCGTGGGCGAGGACCCGGACACCCCCGGACGGGACCGCGCCGACCACAAGGTGTGGCTTTCCGCGTTGCGGGCCGGTGCGGTGGTGGCGGTCGTCTCGTTCGCCGGTCTGTCGATCTCCGGGGACGCCCAGGCCAAGCTGATGTTCAAACAGCAACCGATGAAGATGGCCGCCGCCGAGGCCGCCTGCCACACCGGGTCCGGGTTCTCGGTGTTGGCGATCGGTGAGCTCGGCGCCAAACGCAACTGCGACAACGTCCGCACCCTGATCGAGGTGCCCGGCCTGCTCGGGTTCCTCGCCAACGGGAAGTTCGACACCGACGTGAAGGGCGTCAACGAACTCATCCCGGAATACCAGGAGAAGTACGGCACCCACCTGCCCGACGACCCGCTGTACGGCGACCGGGCCGGCGAGGAGATCGAGTACGCCCCGATCCTGAGCGTCACCTACTGGGGATTCCGCCTCATGATCGGTTTCGGCGCCGTCGCCGCGTTCGCCGCGGCGCTCGCACTGTGGCTCACCCGCAAGGGCACCGTCCCCGCGGGACGATGGCTGATGCGACTCGCGATCCTCGGCATCTTCGCGCCGTTCATCGCCAACTCGGCCGGTTGGGTGTTCACCGAGATGGGCCGGCAACCGTTCGTCGTGGCACCCAACCCGACCGGCATCGACGGGGTGCACATGTTCACCTCCGCCGCGCTGTCCCCGAACGTCACCTTCGGCCACATCCTGTTCTCGTTGGTCTCCTTGGGCCTGGTGTACCTGGGGTTGATCGTCGTCGAGATCATCCTGATCGCCAAGTACGTCCGCGGGGGGATCCCCGCCGCCATGCCCGAGTTCGACGCCGACCCCGACGAGGGTGATGGCTCCGACGACGTCCTCTCGTTCGCGTACTGATTGGAGACGACCGTGGACTGGCTCCAGACCCTCTGGTTCACCCTCATC
>CAZVFF010000420.1:0-1563 GCA_964626395.1 uncultured Iamiaceae bacterium
GGGCACCTCGGGCACGCCGTCGTTCATGATCACGATGTGGCGGACGGTCTCGAAGGTGTCCAGCAACGGCCAGATCAACTGGGCGATCGACGCGTCGACGAAGATGGCCTCGTCGGCGGCGTGGTTCACGATGTAGCTGAGCTGTTCGGGGAACAACCGGATGTTGAGCGTGTGGGTGACCCGACCGCTGCAGGGTGCGGCGAAGTACAGCTCGAGGTGACGTTGGGTGTTCCAGGCGAAGGTCCCGACCCGGGCGTCGGCGGAAAGGCCCAGGTCGTCGAATACGCCGCCGAGACGGCGGGTCCGTTCGGCCCATTCGCCGTAGGTGGAGCGGTCACGGCCGGTCGCGGTGGCGGTGACGATCTCCTTGTCCGGAAAGAGCCGTTCGGCTCGGTCGAAGATCATGATCTCCGACAGCGGCACATCCTGCATGAGGCCTTTCATCGGACACTCCCCTTGGTAACTCCGGTCACGGTTCGGATCACGTCACGCCGGGACCGGGCCGGACGCACCGCGGCCTCCGATCGTAGGCGACCCGAAGCACCCCCGCTCACCGTCCCTCCCCCGAGACCAACTTCGGGAGGTTTCCTCGGTTGTTCCCAGGAAACCTCCCGAAGTTCGGATGGTGGGGCGGCGAGGGGGATTTCGCGAGACTCGACGGAGAGGACCCATTTTCCGCTCCCGAGGTGCGCGACGACCGTGGCCAGGAAACGCAAGGCGAAACCGTCGACGAACCGCGGGGCCGGGCCGGCGAAGAAGCGCAGGGCGAAACCGTCGACCGACATCTGGGACGTCGAACCGCACACCGTGCGGTTCATCCAGCCCTACGCGGCCCGCAAGGAGTACCTGTGCCCGGGCTGCAACCAGGTCATCCCACCCGGGCTCGGCCACTACGTGGTGGTACCCGACCGGATGCCCGACGACCGTCGCCACTGGCACCGGGGTTGCTGGGACCGTCGGGTCGCCCGTCGGACCGACTGAACCGACCCGGCGCGGGGCGGCGACCTCAGGGGTCGTGGGGCAGGCCGAGGACCCGTTCGGCGACGATGTTGCGTTGCACCGCCCAGGTGCCGCCGCCGATCGTGAGCGCGGGCGAGAACAGGTAGCCGAAATGCCAGATGCCCGGGTCGGTGCCCAACGGACCGGTCTCGTCGCCCCCGGCGAGCATGCCGTCGGCGCCGGCGAGGTCCTTGGCGAGGCCCATGATGTCCTGGCCGTGTTCGTCGGCCTTGATCTTGCGCACCGACGCTTCGGGTCCGGGTTCGGCGCCCTTGATGCGGGCGGTCAGGGTCCGCATCCGGATCAGTCGCAGGATCTCGGCGTCGATGTACATCGACGCGAGGCGCCGGCGGAGTACCGGATCGTCGGTGGAGCCGGCGCCGCGCACGACGTCGATCAGATCGGCGGCGGTGGGGCCCATCCCCCAGATCGCGCCCGGTTCGGACAGGCTGACCCGCTCGTTGCCGAGCGTCACCTTGGCCAGCGTCCAACCCTTGTCCACCTCGCCGACCCGGTTGGCGTCGGGGATGCGGGCGTCGGTGAAGAACACCTGGTTGAAGTTGT
>CAZVFF010000421.1:0-1563 GCA_964626395.1 uncultured Iamiaceae bacterium
CGGTGTCGGCGTGCAGGTGGTGGCCGTCGGCGATGATCTCGCAGGTGAGGTCGTCGTCGACGAGCGCGGCACCGAACGGGCCGGGTGCACGGTGGTGGAACGGCGCCATCGCGTTCCCCAGATGGGTGACCGCCGACGCGCCGTGTCGGGCCGCGTCGTGGACCTGGTCGGCCGTCGCATCGGTGTGGCCGACGGCGACGACGACCCCGGCCCGGGTGAAGCGGTCTATCGTGTCGGCGACACCGGCCCGTTCGGGCGCCACGGTGATCAGCCGGAGCCGACCGGCGGCCGCAGCGAGCAACGCGTCCACGGTGTCGGGGTCGGCATCGATCATCGTGGTCGGATCGATCGCACCGCAGCGTGCGGTCGACAGGAACGGCCCCTCCAGGTGCACCCCGGCGACGAGATCCGCCAGGCCGGTCGCCGGGTCGTCGAGCCATCGGGCGATCCGCCGCAGCTGGGCGCACAGCACCTCGACGGGTGCGGAGACGAGGCTGATCAGCGACGTGGTCGTGCCGTGCCGACGATGGAACCGCAGGGCGGCGAGGACCTCGTCGAGGTCCTCCGACGCGAGATTCGCGCCCGCCCCGCCGTGGCAGTGCAGATCCACCGCTCCCGGCAGCAGCCACGCCGCGTGCAGGTCGATGTCGGTCGCGGTGTGCGCGGTGTCCGGGGTGATCGCCGTGATGTTCCCGCCGTCGATGGTCAGGAGCGCGTCGTGGACGACACCGGTCGCGGTGACGGCGCGGGCGGCGGCGATCCTGCGGGTCAACCGTCGGCCACGACGTCGCGGGTCGGGCTGCGCAGGCCGTCGAGGATCCCGTCGAGTTGGTCGACGGCGAAACCGGCCTTCTTCCAGCCGGTCAACACCGCGCCGACCAACCCGGAGTACGGACCGAACGCGGCGAGGCGGACCGCGGGGCCGTGTCCGTCGGGGAACCGACGTCGGATCCCGTCGGTGACCGGCCCCGAAAGGTCGGCACCGGCTGCGGTCATGCCGCCGCCGAGCACCAGCGTTTCGGGGGCGAACAGCATCGTGGACCATTCCAGGCCGTCGGCGAGGGCGTCCATGGCGTCGTCCCAGACGTCGCGTGCGACCGGGTCGGAGCCCAGTGCGGCGTGCACGTCGGCGGCGGTGACGGTGCCGGGTTCCATTCCGCGCTGTTCCGCGAACCGGTCCGCGATGGCGGGTGCGGAGGCGAACTCGGCGAGGGTGCGGCCCGCCCCCGGACCCGAACGGATCCGGATGCCGGCGATGTCCCCCGCACCGACGTGGTCGGCGACGACCACACCCGAGGATGCACCGGCCGCGATGATGCTCATCCCCAACGAGATGAACAGGACCCCACCGTCGCCTCTCGCGGCGCCCAGATTCGCTTCGGCCAGCACGGCGGCGCGCACGCTGTGGCGGACGATCACCTCGCATCCCACGGCGGCACCGACCCGGTCCTTCACGGCGACGTCGTGCCACGCCAGGGTCGGTGAGTACTGCACCGCACCGTGGAACTCGTCGACCGGCCCGTTGGCGTTGACCGGGAGATTCCGTGGCGTCACCCCGGCCGC
>CAZVFF010000422.1:0-1555 GCA_964626395.1 uncultured Iamiaceae bacterium
GGAGGATTTCCGGCACGACCTCCAGCGTCGTGCGACAGGGCGTTCACGGCATACCTCGCAGCGGCACGAAACCGACGCCGTGGAAATCCTGTCCGGCGTATACGAAGGCCGCACCACGGGTACGCCGATCCCGCAGCTGGTCATGGGGTCCAACCGCAACGACATCCTCACCCGTTGGGTCGCCTCCGGGGTCATGGAAACCTCCGAGGTGCACCCGACGATCTCGCCGTCGATGGACATCCAGGTGTCCTCGAACGTGGAACGGTTGCTGTTCGAGTTGTACGACCACGACGGTGCAGCGGTGGCCGACGCGATGGCGACGTTCCGGGAGACGGGCATGCTCGACGCCGGCGCGGACCGCATGGCGCGGGTCGCCGAGACCTTCGACGCGGCCAGCTTCGACGACGACGCCACCCGCGACGAGATCCGTCGCACCTTCCAGACCACCGGGGTGCTGTGCGACCCGCACACCGCGGTCGGTCTCGCCGCGGCCCGGGCCCGTCGCCGGGATCCGTCGATCCCGATGGTCACCCTGGCCACGGCGTCGCCGGCGAAGTTCCCCGACGCGGTGGAAGCAGCCACCGGGGTGCGGCCACCGCTGCCCGGATTCCTGGCGGACCTGCTCGAACGGGACGAGCACTACGACGTGCTCCCCGCGGATCTGGACGCGGTGCGCGACCACATCGCGGCGCTCGTTTCGTGACCGACGCCGTGGCGGACGCCGCGACATCCGAGGACGACACCGGCGCGGCCACCGCCGCCGAAGCCGACAAGGCCCACCGGCGCATCAACTGGAAGATCGTCCTGATCATCGTCGCGGCGTTCTTCGCGATCCACATCCTGCTGCCCCAGATCGACGAGTTGGAGAAGTCGCTCGACGCGTTGGCGCACGCCAACTGGGGTTGGCTGGCGTTGGGCATCGTGTTCAGCGTCGGCACCTACGCGGCAGCGGCGACCGCGCAGATGGGCGCGGTGAAACGGCAGTTGGCGTTCGGCCGCACGATGCTCGTCCAGGTGGCGGCGTCGTTCATCGGGATCTTCGCACCCGCGTCGTTGGGGGGGATGGGCCTGAACGTGAAGTACCTGACGAAATCCGGCATCTCCAACACCGACGCCGCCGCGGGGGTGGGGCTGGACACCTTCGCCGGGTTCCTGATGCACGTGTCGTTGCTGGTGATCGTCCTGCCGTTCGCGGGGACCTCGAGCGAGTTCCACCACATCCACTTCCCGGCCGGCTGGATCGTGCTGGTCGCCGTCGTGGCGGCGTTGATCGTCGCCGGGGTGGTCTTCTGGTCGCCGACCCGACGCCGCAAGTTGTTGAAACCGGTGCGTGACGCCGGTCGTTCCATGGGCGAGGCCCTGCGGAACCCGAAGCGTGCGGGGATGCTCTTCGGTGGTTCGATCGGCTTGACGGTGTGCAACATCCTGGCGCTGGCGGTGTCGTTGCAGGCGGTGGGCGCGCACGGGTCGTTCCTGGTGATCGCCGCCGTCTACCTGGGCGGCTCGGCGGTCGCGTCGGCGGCGCCGACCCCCGGTGGGATGGGTGCGGTCGAGG
>CAZVFF010000423.1:0-1555 GCA_964626395.1 uncultured Iamiaceae bacterium
GCATGGTGCGTGCCGCGCACGGGATCATCCCGAACCCGTCGCCCGCGACGGTCGAGTTGTTGGCCGGGGCACCGACCCGCGGGATCGACGTCGGCGTGGAGCTGACCACCCCCACGGGCGCGGCGATCCTCGCGGCGTTGGTCGAGGACTGGGGCCCGATGCCGCCGATGACGATCGCCCGGCACGGCTTCGGTGCCGGTTCCAGCGAGGTGGAACACCGTCCGAACCTGACCCAGGTGGTCCTCGGCGATGCCGACACGGCCACGTTCGACGTGGGCCAGCCCGTGATCGAGTTCGCCACCAACGTCGACGACGTGACCGGCGAGGTACTGGCCCACACGGTCGCCGCGTTGCTGGATGCCGGTGCGCACGACGCCTGGCTGACCCCGGTGATCATGAAGAAGGGCCGTCCCGGTCACGTGGTGCACGCCCTGGCCGACGTGGCCGTCGCCGACGACGTGCGCCGGGTGCTGGTCGCCGAGACCGGTTCCGCGGGGGTGCGGGGCCGACGGCTGGAACGGTGGCCCGAACCGCGCCGGTTCGACACCGTCGACACCGACGACGGCCCGGCCCGAATCAAGATCTCCGCGGTCCGTGCGAAGGTGGAACACGACGACGCGGCCCGCATCGCCGAACGCCGACGCGCCCCGTTGCGGGAAGTACAGGCCGAACTGGAGGCCACCTGGCGTCAGGGCACGGCCACCACGCGGCACGAGCATCCGCACCTGCACGACCACGACCACGCACACGATCCCGGGCTCCACCACGACCACCACCATCCGCACGACCATCCGCACGGTCGGGGGCATCACCCCGACGACGTCGAGGACGGCGGGTGGACCGAGGAGGGTCCCTCGGACCCGGTCGCCTGAGGCGACCCGGCACGGACATGGCTGCACCCCTGGTCGTCGGTGAGGACCTGCACCTGGAGTACCCGACGCGTGTCGTGTTCGACGGGGTCACCGTGGGGGTGTCCGAAGGCGACCGGATCGGCGTCGTCGGCGTCAACGGCGAGGGCAAATCCAGCCTGTTGGGGCTGCTCGCCGGTCGCATCGACCCGCAACGTGGTCGGGTGGTCCGCCGGGGCGGGGTGCGCTTCGGGGTGCTCGACCAGCGCGACGACCCGGACCCGGACGAAACCGTCGGTCACGCGATCGTCGGCGAGCGCCCGGAACACGAATGGGCGGGTGACCCGGCGACCCGTGACGTGATCGCGGGCCTGGTCGCCGACCTGGACCGGGACGCGCCGGTCGGCCGGCTCAGCGGCGGCCAACGCCGTCGGGTGGCCCTCGCCGCGTTGCTGGTCGGCGACTGGGACGCGTTGGCTCTGGACGAGCCCACGAACCATCTGGACATCGAGGGGATCGGGTGGTTGGCGGCCCATCTGAACGCCCGGTGGCGGTCGGCCACCGGCGGGCGGTCGACATGATCCGGGCGTCCTCGGCGCGGACCCGGCGGGAACGCGCGGTGGCCATCGCGGACCGGGCTGAGGCTGGGGCCGATGCCGCAGCCGGAGCGGGCGGACCGGCAGCACATGACGACACCCTCGCCATGC
>CAZVFF010000424.1:0-1533 GCA_964626395.1 uncultured Iamiaceae bacterium
TGGGCGTACAACAGGTACGCGGCCCGGTGCAGCGCGACGACGGTCTTGCCGGTACCCGGCCCGCCCTGCACGACCAGCACCCCGGGCAGTTCGGAACGGATGATGCGATCCTGTTCGACCTGGATCGTGCCGACCACGTCGCCCAGACGGCCGGTGCGTTCCGATTCCAACGACGCGACCAGGGCCCGCCGGCCCGACACGCGGTCGTCACCGTCGACCCCGGGGGCGAAGAACTCGTCGTCGTAGTCCAGAAGGGTACGGCCACGCGACGCGAAATGGCGCCGTTGGGCGAGGCCCATCGGGTGGGGACCGGTCGCGCGGTAGAACGCCTCGGCGATCGGGGCACGCCAGTCGACGACCACCGCGTCGTGATCGGGGTCCGACACCGGGCGCCGACCGATGTAGAAGCGTCGGGGCTCACCCGGGTTCGCGTCGTCGGGTTCCAGGTCGATCCGTCCGAACACCAGCGACGCGTCACCGAGGTCCAGCCCGGCCAGGCGGTCGTCGACGGTCGAGTAGATCACGTCCCGTTCGTACCGGGCCTGCGCGGTGCCCCCCGCGCCGACCTCGACCATGGTGCGGAGCCGGTTCGCCGAACGCCGGGACTCGTCCAACAAGCGGTAGGCGCGGTCCACGTAGCGCTGTTCGGATTCGAGTTCCGGATCGGTCGGCATGTGCTCCCTGGAAAGGTCGCTCGGAGGCGCGAACCCCCGATGGGGGATCGTCCAGCCTACCGGGATCCGGAGCGGAGCCGAGTACCGTGCACGCCGTGGTACCGCCGCCCGATGCCATCGACGAAGCCGACACGGTCCGCCGCAACCCGCTCCGCCGGTTCTCGGCGCTGCTGCCACCGTGGCGGGTCGCGGCGTTGTGCGTGCTGGCGGGGGCCCTGCTGGCCGGATCGCTCCCCCCGTGGGGGTTCTGGCCGCTCGCGTTCGCCGGGATCGCCCTGTTGGACGTCCTGCTCGCCGACCGACCGCCGGCATCCCGTGCCGGACGGACCGGTTTGACCGTCCTGGTGCTGTTCGCCGTCACGCTGTTCTGGATGAAGGAGTTGACCGCACCGGGCTACGTGATCGCCGTGATCGTGTTCGCCGGCATGTTCGCCCTGGCCGGCGTGCTCGTCCCACCCGGGCGGGGGCGTCACCTGGCCCTGCCCGGGGCGTGGGTCCTGGCCGAGGGACTCAAGGGCCACTGGCCGTTCGGGGGTGTGCCGATCTCGGATCTGGCGCTCGGCCAGGTCGCCGGACCGTTGGCCGACCTGGCACGCCTCGGCGGCGGTCCGCTGCTCAGCGGCGCCACCGTCGCCGTCGGGGTGGTCGTCGCCGCCCTGGTCACCGGCGGCGACCGGACCCGGTGGATCGCCGGCGGTGTCGGGGTCGGGATCGTGGCACTCGCCGCGTTCTCGGCGAACGCCCCGCACGGGTCGGAGACCGCGGAGCCCGTGCGGATCGCGGCGGTCCAGGGCGGCGGTCCGCAGGGGACCAAGGCGATCTTCACCGACATGGACGAGGTGTTCGACCGGCACCTGCG